>JALRIU010000026.1 GCA_023255355.1 Pseudomonadales bacterium
ATCCAAACCTTCTGCTTCAGCAGATATCTTAACTTCTTTAGAGCCAGGGGCACAAATTGCTCTAATTTCAGACTTAACTTTTCGACCCTTTAATATCTTCGCAGCGCGTCGAAGATCACTTAACCTGCTATTGGTACAGGATCCAATAAATGCACCATCTATGGGTTGTCCACGAATTGGTTCATGAGGCTTTAAACCAATATATTTAAATACATCGGCAAAATCTGAACGTTGATCGGGCAAAACCTCATCAATAGCGATAGCATGTTCGGGGCTGGTACCCCAAGTTATCATCGGTGCGATTTCTGCAACATCCACTTCAAGATCAACATCGAATGATGCATCTACATCACTAATCAATGACGCCCAATGCGCCTCCGCAATCAATGCATCCTCATCTTTCGGAGCAAAAGGCCGCCCCCGTGTATACTCAATAGTCTTGTGATCTGGCGCTATAATTGCTGTGAATGCTGCAAACTCTACACCCATATTGCAAAGAGTTAAGCGCTCCTCAATTTCCATCTCCTCAATTGCTGATCCTGCAAATTCGATCACAAAGCCTGTCCCAAAATCAGCACCGAACCGACTTATTAAATTTATTACGATATCTTTAGCGGTAAGCCATTGTGGCTTTTTTCCAGTCAACCGGATGCGCATTTGTTTGAACTGAGGAACCCTAAGTGTTCTTGTGGCTAAAGCATGCTCGCAGTCAGTTGAACCTATTCCCCACGCCAAGGCTCCCATTGCACCAAGTGTACATGTGTGACTGTCCGGACAAACGATGGTTATGCCCGGCAAAACAATTCCCTGCTCTGGAGCTATTACGTGTACAATACCTTGTCGATCATCATCAGCACCATACAAACGGATACCAAAGGCTTGAGAAGCGCGATGCATCTCCTCAATAAAAATCATTCCACCGGGCATTCTAGAGATATCTGGGCGACCAGGCTTGGTATCTACGATGTGATCAATAGTCGAAAAAACGGTCTCTGGCGCTGCAATGTTTCGATTTTCAGACAACATATTGGACAATGCAACCGAACCAGTGCGTTCGTGCAGCATAATCCGATCAATTAGTATCAACGATGAGCCATCATCAAACTGACGCACTTCGTGAAGTTTTCTGAGCTTCTGGTAAAGAGTTTGCCCCATTTTTAAAATCTACTCTTCTGACGGTGGGATAAAACCCAATTTCGAATAAATCTTATCATTGTCCGCCCCTACTCTGGGCGGGTTCAGTCGAACCTGAGGTCGAACACCATCTATTTCTAAAGGTAGCGCAGGTAACTTGATCTGTTTACCATCAGGAAGCTCCATCGGCAGCAAACCATGAGCATTTAAATGAGGATCGGTCAAAAGATCATCTGGTTTTCGAATTGGTGCGTACGGAAGACCAATCGTCTCTAAGCGAGCGCCCAAAGTTTCACTATCCAGGGCTCCAAATATTTCACGAAGTCGTGGTATTATAACCTTCCTTTTCGCCACCCGGCCTGCATTGGTAGCCAACGCGTTATCGCTTTCCCAATCCATCAATGAGAATGCCCTGCAAAGAGACTTCCATTGTCCGTCACTCACAACAGCAACGAACATTTGACTGTCAAGCGTTTCGAAAACATCATACACAGCCCAAGCTGAAATCCGTTCAGGCATTGGAGGAGCCTCTGTGCCTGTTACTGCTCCTTGAGCGATATGCTGCCCAACTAAAAAAGCCGTAGTTTCATACAAAGATGCACGAATGTTTGCGCCCTTCCCACTGTCCTTCCTAGCGACTAGCGCGGACAGAATGCCAATAACACCAAATAAAGCGCCTGTGACATCTATGACCGAAGCTCCAGCTCTTAGCGGCCTTCCTTTCGGGCCGGTCATGTAAGCCAGCCCCCCCATCATCTGGGCCACTTCATCCAGTGCAGTTCGGCTTTCGTACGGCCCAGACAAGAAACCCTTGCAGGATTGATAAATGATGCTTGGGTTGATTTCACGTACCTCTTCATAACCCAGGCCAAGCTTATCGAGAGCACCATCGCGAAAATTTTCAACCAAAATATCGGCGTCGGCAATAAGCGAGCGCACCACGCTTAAGCCTTTTTCCGATTTCAAATCGACCGTGATACTCTGCTTGTTGCGATTATACATCGCGAAATAACCTGCGCCAGAACCTGGCAACCGCCGGGTCTTATCGCCTCCTACAGGCTCGACCTTGACAACATCAGCACCCAAATCGGCTAAAATCATGCCGACAGTTGGCCCCATTACCATGTGCGAAAATTCAACTACACGAATGCCATCCAACTGAGCCATTTTCTCACCGATCTGTTTACTTTTATTACATTTGGTATAAAGATATACTATTATGTCAATTTTAAAGTGAACCCACAATGATAACTGTCAGCGAAGTTGGCCCACGTGATGGCGTTCAAAGCCTCGATTTTTTGGTAGATTTAGAAATCAAAAAGCAATGGATTGCTTCTGAAGCGGCTGCGGGAGTACCAGAAATTGAAGTTGGTTCATTCGTAAGCTTCAAACGATTACCGCAAATGCAAGATACGCCCGCGCTAGTGGAATTTGCATTAACTATTCCTGGATTGAAGGTCGCTGCTTTGGTGCCCAACCTGCAAGGAGCGAAAGCAGCTGTGGCGGCCGGCGTTCACAAACTATCAATACCAGTATCAGCAAGCGAAACCCATTCGTTGCGCAACGTTAATCGCACCCATGAACAAATGATCGAAGAGGTCAAACAGATAAGGGCGCTCGTAGACGATCAACCGAGTGAAACTCGTGCAAATATAGAAATTGGCATTGCCACCGCATTCGGCTGCACAATTGATGGAAACGTACCTCAAAAAACCGTTGTTGAACTGGCTGAACGTTTGATGATCGCAGGGGCCGATGAAATTGGCCTATCAGACACTACTGGGTACGCTGACCCTAAAATGGTCAAAGATCATTTAAAAGCAGTACAAAAAGCTATTGGACCGGCGAATGTAACTGGCGTGCATCTACACAACACACGCGGACTTGGCTTGGCTAACGCTTTAGCAGCTTTAGATTGCGGGATCACGACGATCGATGCTTCTCTTGGAGGCTTAGGCGGATGCCCTTTTGCGCCTGGAGCAAGTGGCAATATTGTGACGGAAGATTTGGTCTTCATGTTGCACTCAATGGGCTATGAAACTGGAATTAACTTGCCGGAGCTTATTGAGGTTCGAAAGAAATTAGCCGAACAAATTTCAGGTTCATCTATTTATGGGTTCATCGCTGATGCAGGGCTTCCTTTGGGCTTTAGTCAAAGCAGCCACACTATAAATGGTGACGAGGCCCATTCATGACAGGATTGTTCTCGGGGCACGTTGATACGAAAAGCCCGACACCGTTATACCATCAAATTTTTTTAGATTTTAAGCATAGAATTATCTCAGGAAGTCTGGCTGACGGATTTAAATTCCCAAGCGAGGGGAAGCTTGCGAAAGAGTTCGATGTATCAAGGATCACCATTAAGCGTGCCCTGAATGAACTTGCCCAGCAGGGGCTTGTTGAAAGACATCGGGGAAGCGGAACTGTCGTTACATATGTTGCGTCAAATCTGCCAAATAATGATGGTTTCACTGCGTTAATGGACAGCCTACGTAAGATTGCGGCCACAACCACTGTGGAAGTTTTATCCGTCGATTTGGTAAAGCCACCGCCCAGCATTGCACAACATTTGGCTTTACCAAATTCTCAGTACGCACAACAAATTCATCGGAAGCGTTACTATCAGAATGATCCATTCTCATACGTTCTCAGCTATAGCCCTGAAAAAGTTGGGAAATCCTGGACTAAGGAAGAATTGTCCAAAAAACCGGTTTATCAGCTGATAGAAGAAGGCGGGTTCACCACCGAATGGGCGCGCCAAACTATCTCATGCGAGGCAGCAAACCCTTTTATAGCACAGAACCTAATGTTGCCAGAAGACGCGCCAGTTCTGAAATTACGACGTCTTCTAGGAAATGAAACTGACGGTCCGCTACATTACATCGAGGTTTGGTACCGTTCTGATATGTATCAATTCACGATGGAGATGGGCCTGAGTGATTTCAAAAATCAGCGCCATTTATGGTCTTCAGTTGAGTAATCTGCCGTAAGAAACTTCTTCTTCACCAAACTACAAAGGTCTTTATCATGCCGATTGTCGAGGTTCATTTAATTGAGGGGTATTCCGAGAGCGAAAAAACGAGGATCTGTGAGGCATTAACGGATGCAGTTAGAATTGTTGTGCCGGCTAGCCCGGATGCAGTTACGGTGATGGTACATGAGATGCTTCAGTCTGAGTACATGCGCGGCCGCTCTCACAGATCACCAGCACCAGCGCTCCCCGACCCACGCGAAATTGTAAGTCAATTTCTAAAGCTTATGGAACAACGCGACATAGCAGCTGCCGAAGAGTACCTCGATGAGAAGTTCTCAATGACGTTTCCCGGTACTCAGCCAATGCACCGTTTAGAGGACCTAGTTAACTGGGCATCCAAACGATATCGTTATGTTGTAAAAAAATATGACGGTTTCGAAGCATTTCAATCACCCGGCGATGAAGCTGTAGTTTATTGCCGGGGCACGCTATCTGGAGAATGGCTTGACGGCGAGCCCTTCGAGGGAATTCGTTTTATAGACAGATTTGAAGTCATTCGGGGCGTGATTTCTAAGCAGGATGTTTGGAACGATATTGGTGAGGAAAAAATAAAAAAATGACCCAAGATATAGATCCCATAACACTTGCTGTTCTCGCTGGACGGATGGAGCAAATAGCCGATGAAATGGACGCCACTCTCTTTCGAGCGGCCTTTAACCCAATTATTGCGGAGGCACATGATGCCTCACACGGCCTCTATCATCCTCAATCGGGTGACACTTTGGTACAGGGGAAATCGGGTCTCCCCATCTTCGTAGGCGTGATGTCGTTTGCCGTGAAGAGCGTTATCGAAAAAGCCTCTAAAGATGGCAATTTGAAGGACGGCGATATCTATATTTTCAATGATGCTCACCTCGGTGGGACCCACCTAAATGACATGCGATTAGTACGGCCTTATTTCAATAATGGAGAACTATTTTGCTATCTTGCATCAGTTGGGCATTGGCATGACCTTGGGGGTGCAATCCCAGGGAATTATAATCCTGAAGCAACAGATGCGTTTCAAGAAGCATTCATACTACCACCAGTCAAATTGGTGAAAGAAGGAGAGCTCCAGACTGATATTATTGATATCTTGATGCGCAACACACGGCTCCCGCAGTCAGCGCAGGGCGATCTGAATGGCCAACTAGGCGCCTTAGATCTTGGCGTAAAAAGATTAGATGAACTACTTTTCGAGTACGGGCCCGACACGGTTAAATCCGCTTTGAATGCACTTCAAGATCGCGCCGAAATTTTAATGCGCGAGGAGCTCAAAGAACTTCCAGATGGGCGCTGGGAAGCGATTGATTATCTAGATAATGACGGTGTCTCTGACACTTCCTTACCGATAAAAGTGTGCCTCGAAATTAAAAATGACACTATGTCTTTAAATTTCGAAGGAACTGCTGCGCGCTGTGCGGGGCCTGTGAACATCGCTCTCCCGACTGCGATAGCAACAGCTTATGTTGCGATAAAACATATGTTTCCTAATCTGCCTGCAAACTCAGGGGTTATGCGACCAATTAATATCGTAATTCCAGAAGGCTCACTGCTTTCAGCTCCATTTCCAGCACCTGTAGGCGGCTACACAGAGACAATTTTGCGAATGATTGACGTAATTTTCCAAGCGGCCGCTCAGGCCGCGCCAGAGCGCGTCGTCGCAAACGCCTATGGCACAATCAATGCTTTATCGATATCCGGCAAGCGCAAAAATGGTCAACCATGGGTGATGTTTAGTTTCTACGGCGGAGGGCATGGGGGATCAAATGAAAGCGATGGCCTCAACCATGGTAATGCTCCTATTTCCACAGCTACGATCCCACCGTTGGAAATTCTTGAAGCGGCGTACCCAGTTATGTTCCGAAAATGGGCCCTTAGAACGGACAGCGCGGGTTCAGGAATGTATCGCGGGGGACTTGGCGCGACCTACGAAATTGAGGTTCTAGAAGAGAGTGGAGCTAAAGCCTTTCTTTTTGGCGAACGCGGAAAATACGCCCCTTCCGGTGTAGTTGGCGGCGGGAATGCAGCTTTAAATGTATTTACTTATGAACAGGACGGTGGC
>JALRIU010000256.1 GCA_023255355.1 Pseudomonadales bacterium
CTCGTTGGTTCGATTATGTTAGCGATGGAAGCCGTTTAGTAAACTAATCAATTAGTTGGCCGATAGTTATAATCAGAGAGCGCTGTTGGAGGCTTTATGATTATTAGACTGGCTGGGTTTATATTGATTACTCTTCTGCTACAAGGCTGTGGCGGCGGTGATCATCTATATTGCTCCCGCTATCAGTACCTCTACAATCAATTACTCGATAGTGATGCGCCACCGGAGTTAGTAATTCGTGCGGCGATCGCTGAAGAAATGTCTAAACCAGCTGCAAATAAAGGAGAGCTGGTTTTTATGGAACAAGTGCTGAATGATTTTGTCAAAAAACTCAAACCAGCTGATCAATCACCGCGTGATTTTTGCTTAAAAAATAAACGTTATAAACATCAATAACGCTGGGCAACTAGTGCAAGGTTGCGAGGCGTCGTCTGTTTGGGACAAAACTCAATAACGTCTACCTGATAGTTTTGTTCCAATAAATAACAGGCCAGGTCTAAGACAATATAATATTCTAAAAAGCGTTTTACGCCTTGTCGCACAATCTCTAGCCGCTCACTCAATTCAAATTGATGTTTCCCTTTGTTTAGGTAGGGTTCTGGATCAATAGTTCTATCCCATTTAAGACCATGCTGATCTGCCGCCCATGCAAAAAAATCATGTACCTTTTGAGTAAATAAAGATTTAGGTGCTGAGGCTAACGTTCGATACTCAAATTCTTGAGTAAACGCCTGACGCCAAGATTCATAAGCTCTTCGCCAAATGATTTCTGTTTCTCTAAGTCGTTGAGCTCGTTCTCCCCCTGTAACTGTCTCTAGTAAGGGTATTCGAAGAGTTAGACGATCAAATGTCAGAGATAGTTGGCGACCAGTCTCTGATAGCCAATTGGCATCAGGTGTGTTGTAAAGATGGTAACAACAAGGTGAAAGCACAATTTGTTCGGCGTGTTGTGTAACTTGTTTAAGCATGCTGCGATGCAAACCCCCGCAGGCATGAAGGGCCGTGTGCCTATCTGCCTGAGTGATTATTGTATCGGGTATTGGTTTAAGCACATCCAAACAATGGTAATCGATATCAATTTCTAAATCGTAAGCGCGCTCTTTACCTATATGACACAATTTTTTGTCGAGCTCTAAACAGTGCGAAAACACGACGCCGTGGTGCCATGCCAAGGTAGTCGACAGATATCCTTTACCAGAACACCAGTCCATGTTGCTCATTCTCGGAGGAAGTCCATCGATGAGTAGACTGAAATAATTGATTTGTTGCCATTTTCTACCAGGTATTCCATTGGCGATACTTGGTTGCCCAAAATGTTTTTGCTCACTCTGTAAAGTAGGTTGCCAGATATTTAAAGCATTGATTGTCGAGGGCAGAATTTCTTCTAACCACGCTGTGCAACGTTGACTATCTTGCAACAAGTCGTGGACTTCTGCATGGCTCAGAGCCATTAAGGCCGCGTGCAGTTCAGGCTCGGAATTTATCCATGGCGATGAGGTTTGGTGAAATGGCTCAGGTTGCCATAGGTGTCGGCATTTGTGTAATGCTGTACCTAAGGCCTGCATCGTGTTGTCAAAATTTGCCATTGGCTTAGCCTGTCGTCAAATATTCGTCGCATTATATGTTATGGCTAAAAATCTATTAAGTGATTTTCTATAACAGCATGAAATATAAGCATTTTAGATATTTGGTACGAATCATGCAAAATCAACCTGGTAAAACGTTCCGAAAGGAGAGAACAGTGATAACTAATCGAGTAGATATCAATCAGGTGCTAATGCAGATGCGTGCGCTCAAGGCCGAAAGTCGCGATATGGATTTGAAGGATATTGCGCCTGGCCATGGTATCAATCCTGCTCAATCACTTGATAAAACCAACCGGGTAAACTTTTCAGCCATGATGGCACAAGCCATCGATCATGTTAACGCTACTCAAAAAACCTCGTCAGAGATGGCGACGGCTTTTGAAATGGGTGATCCAAATATTGGTATTACCGACGTTATGATTGCATCGCAAAAAGCCAGCGTTAGTTTTGAAGCGATGACCCAAGTCCGCAATAAGCTCGTTAAAGCTTATGAAGATATCATGAATATGCCAGTGTAATTAAGGGTGATGTAAATGGCCGAAGCAGCATTAGAAAGTTCATCAGTTCCAGCGAAGCGTAAGCTTAGTAGCTCTTTTATGGATGGTCTTGAGGGCCTAGGAATTCTTCGTCAAATAGGTTTGATGCTAGGGCTTTCTGCCAGCGTTGCGATGGGGTTTGCGATTATTTTGTGGATACAAGGTGAGGATTATCGCCCCTTGTATGGCAGTTTGGAAAACATCGATGCTGCAGAAATTGCCCGAGTGCTTGATAGCAACGATATCGCTTATCGAATTGACCAAAATAGTGGCGCGTTACTGGTTGAGAGTAATAATGTTTACCAGGCTCGTCTTAAGCTCTCTGAAGCGGGTGTTCAAGTA
>JALRIU010000300.1 GCA_023255355.1 Pseudomonadales bacterium
AAGATCGTTGATTTGTTGACAGACCAGGCGGCTGTTGTGGCTCGCTTTCAGGGTGGTCACAATGCAGGTCATACACTAGTTGTTAACGGTGAAAAAACCGTCTTGCATTTGATTCCATCAGGTATTCTACGTGAGGGCGTAACCTGCCTTATTGGTAATGGTGTGGTGCTGGCGCCTGATGCCTTACTTAAAGAAATTCGCGGGTTAGAGGAAAAGGGTGTGCCAGTTCGTCAACGCCTGCGTTTGAGCCCAGCTTGTCCTTTGATTTTGCCTTATCACGTAGCGCTTGATCAGGCTCGCGAAATTGCACGTGGCTCAGCAAAAATTGGTACCACAGGTCGCGGTATTGGCCCAGCATATGAGGATAAGGTTGCTCGTCGCGGCTTGCGTTTGGGGGATATGTTTTACCCAGAACGTTTTGCAACAAAATTACGTGAGGTGCTTGAGTATCACAATTTTGCATTGACTCAATATTACAAAGTTGATGCTGTGGACTACGATACTGTGCTAAACGAATGCATGGCGATGGCGGAGCAATTGAAGCCAATGGTGGCCAATGTGACTGAAATGTTGCACCAATACCGAGAGCGCGGTCAGAACATATTGTTTGAAGGTGCGCAGGGTTCGCTACTTGATATTGATCACGGTACTTATCCGTTTGTAACTTCTTCAAATACAACAGCCGGTGGTGCTGCAACTGGTTCGGGTGTGGGGCCGCTCTACTTGGATTATATTTTGGGTATCACCAAGGCTTATACAACGCGTGTAGGCTCGGGGCCTTTTCCCACAGAGTTGTTCGACGAAGTTGGTGCGTATTTGGCTAAGCAAGGTCATGAGTTTGGTTCAACCACAGGTCGCGCTCGTCGTTGTGGTTGGTTTGATGCTGTTGCTTTGCGTCATGCTGTTCAGGTTAATAGTGTTAGTGGTCTTTGTTTGACGAAGCTTGATGTTTTGGATGGCTTGGAGACGGTGAAGATTTGTATTGGTTATAAAGATGCCGCTGGTAATGATGCCAATGCACCTGTTGATGCCGAAGATTATGAGGCGTTAACACCGGTTTATGAGCAAATGCCTGGTTGGAGCGAGTCAACAATCGGTGCGCAGACCATAGAAGCTTTGCCTGATGCTGCGCGCAACTATATCAAGCGTTTAGAGGATTTGGTCGGTGCGCCTATCGATATTGTTTCGACAGGTCCTGATCGCAGTCAGACCATCGTTTTGCGTCACGCATTTTTATAAGCGAAAGTCAATAATGGGGGTGTGTAATACCGACACACCCAATTAAACCAAAAAAAACGTCATTGGGTATTGCCATTGACAAAAGTGTTGCTTAAAATGCGCGCCTCTTTCGATGAAAGAGATTTTTGAGCGATCGATTTGTTTAGGATTAGTCCTTAATAAAAAGAGTCTAAAAAATAAAGCTGGTGTAGCTCAGTAGGGTGAACGCAAGCGGTTAGAAACACTGTTTCGAGCGCAGCGTGAACGACAAGCATCTGTGATGCTTGGCCGGAAGAGCAGCATCGAGCGAAGCTCGGTTTGTTTAGGATTCGTCCTTAATAAAAAGAGTCTAA
>JALRIU010000020.1 GCA_023255355.1 Pseudomonadales bacterium
AATTGGAATCACAAGAGGAACTAATGATACGAGTACTGCTACTACAAGCTCATCTGCAAGAATGTTACCGAAAAGACGGAAACTTAATGATAATGGCTTGTCGCTGAGCAACAAGTTGTTGCCCAATGGCAGCGCCACTAAAGCCATCGGCGACAATTTTTTGTACATCCACTGCTTGGCATTGCTCAACCAACTCGATCAACCAATTTGCCTGAGGATAGGGTTGTTCTTCAAAACCAAGTCTCCCCATATGATCTGCTCGGCAACAAGCAATAAATTCCTGTAAAAAATCACCCTGCCGAAATACGCCAAGAGAAACCATCATGTCTTGAATGTCTGCTGCAGAACTATTTTTCAAACCATGCAAACAGGTATGATAGCGGGCAACAATTTTTGCTAATTCAGCATGCCTATTGGGTACTTTGAGGCGCTGCTGGATTTCGTCGAGTAAACTCAAGCTGGCCAATTCATGTCCCGGATGGCTAGGTAACTTATCAACTGGTGTCAATGCTTTACCAACATCATGCACTAGCGCTGCATATCTGACGGCACTATCAGAAGATAAATTGGCCGCTTGCTGGAGAACCATAAAACTATGCTCACCGGTGTCGATTTCAGGATGTGATAACGGATTCTGCGGCACACCAAAGAGGGCATCAACCTCTGGCAACAATATCTGCAGAGCACCGCATCGGCGCAATACCTCAAAATAGACAACAGGCGATTTTTCTAGTAGGGCTTTTTCAGTTTCACGCCAAATTCGCTCAGGACTTAAGGTCAGAAGTTCACCACCGCCAACTAAAGAGGCCATCAAAGCCAAGGTTTCTTCTGCCACCGTAAAACCGAGTGAAGCATAGCGCGCGGCAAAACGTGCGACACGCAACACGCGTAGCGGATCTTCTGCAAAAGCGGGGGATACATGTTTAAGTCGTTTAGCCTTTAAATCAGCAAGCCCGCCATAAGGATCAACGATAGTTCCCGTCGATGACTTAGCCATGGCATTGATGGTTAAATCTCGACGCTGCAAGTCTTCTTCAAGTGTCACTGAAGGTTCTGCATGCACAGCAAACCCAGTGTAACCTGTACCTTGTTTACGCTCAGTGCGGGCAAGAGCATATTCTTCCTTAGTCACGGGGTGTAAAAACACCGGAAAATCTTTCCCGACCTGCTGATAACCTTGTGACAGCATAATCTCTGGTGTTGCACCAACCACGACCCAATCGCACTCAGTAAAAGGATAGCCAAGCAATTCATCACGGACTGCGCCACCAACAAGATAGACCTGCATCATCGATCCGCCTGACAATTGCAGACAAACTTTTGACCGTCATCTAAGCGCATCAACGTCATCTCTCTACCCCATACACAACCCGTATCTAGGCCATGAATATTTGGCACATCTACATTTCCAGCAAGAACAGCCCAATGCCCAAAAATAAACTGCCACCCTTCCAAGGAGGGGTTTGCAAATTGAAACCAAGGCTTATATTTTTCACTTGGTGGGACAAGGCTATCACTAGTGTCAAAATCCAACTTGCCTGAAGCAGTACAAAATCGCATCCGTGTGAAAGCATTTACAATTGCCCGAAATCGCTTCACACCTTTCAGTTCCGATCGCCAGCGTTTCGGGCTATTGCCATACATATTCTTAAGAAAACGTTCTACTTTTTTCCCTTTTAGCTTCTTGCTGACCTCATCGGAATAGGACTGAGCTTGCTCGAGCGACCAGATAGGTAATAACCCAGCGTGACTCATAGCGATCTGCTTTTCTGCATCTATATGTATAAGAGGCTGTTGGCGCAACCAGAGTATCAGTTCATCGATATCAGGGGCCTCTATGACTTCTCGCAACGATTTTGATACAGACCGAATGCCATAATATATTGCCATTAAATGTAAGTCGTGATTGCCCAGTACTACCACGGCGCTATCGCCAAGCGATTTGATAAAGCGCAATGTGGCCAGCGATTCTGGGCCACGATTGACCAAATCTCCCACGACCCACAAACGGTCAACTACTGGGTCAAACGACACCTCGCTTAACAAGCACTGCAACGGCTTCAAACAGCCCTGCAAATCGCCGACAGCGTAGGTCGCCATAGCTAGTGAAGCGCCTTCCGTCGTGCCAACAAAAACGGTTGGATAGGTGCCTCAAATTCATCGCCTGAGTCACTTTTAAAGGTATAACTTCCTTCCATAGTTCCAACATCAGTACCCAACACAGCACCGCTGCTGTATTGATAAACTTCACCAACATCCAATGTTGGCTGAAGGCCAACCACACCCTCGCCCTTAACCTCGCGAACTTCGCCATTACCATCAGTAATGATCCAATGACGGCTGAGCAATTGCACAGGTTCAGTGCTGCAGTTGGTAATCATGACATTATAAATGAAGACAAATCTCCCCAACTCTTCGTCAGATTGGGCTTCTTGATAGTGCGATACTACCGACACATCCACAAAGTGCTTATGTTCATTCATAGATCAAATCCGGCCTTTGTTAAGTAATTAGCCATTTCCACAAATTGTTTAACGCTGAGCGTTTCAGCGCGAGCGCTAGGATCTATACCTAAAGCCTCAAATTGCTCTGCAGTAACCCAATCACGCAATGTATTTCGCAACGTTTTTCTACGTTGCGAGAAAGCAGCCACCACCAAACGATCGAGCAATTTATAATTTATTGCCTCACATGGCAGAACCTTATGAGGCACCAACCGAACAATAGCAGACTGGACTTTAGGTGGAGGATCAAAACTAGTGGGCGGTACATCAAATAAAGATTGTACCTGGCAAAAATATTGTGCCATCACACTGAGCCGCCCATAGGACTTTGTTCCGGGTTCCGAGGCCAAACGCTGAACAACCTCGCGCTGCAGCATAAAATGCATATCTTTGATACGAGGGTGAAACGACAACAAATGAAATATTAGCGGTGTAGAAATATTATAAGGAAGGTTCCCTACTACTCTTAATTGCTCAGTTTCACTATTTATCAACTGCGAAAAATCAAATTTTAAGGCATCAAAAGCATGTAATGTAAAATTATCACTGGCAAACTTTGCCAATAAAATTGGATGAAGGTCTCGATCTAATTCCACCACATGCATACGCGCACCGGTTTTTACTAAACCTTCAGTAATAGCTCCTTTACCAGGACCGATTTCAACCACAGTGTCATCAGGCTTGGCACGAACAGAGGCAACAATATTATCAATAATTGAATTATCGATCAGAAAGTTTTGTCCAAAACGTTTTCTCGCTTTGTGTTGTTGCTCCGCTAAACGGGTATCAAAATTCACTTCAAACCTCTTTACGACGACCACTAGCCATTTCTAGGGCCACATCTAAGGCCACAGACATACTACCAGTATCAATTTCGGATGAACCGACCATATCCAACGCCGTACCGTGATCGACAGATGTCCTTACGATCGGTAATCCCAAGGTGATATTCACCGCAGCACCGAAACCCTTATATTTCAGTACCGGTAAGCCTTGATCGTGATACATAGCTACAATAACGTCGGCTTTTTCAATATGCTTAGATGTAAATACAGTATCTGCAGGATAGGGTCCGTAAATTCCCATTCCCTCTGCCTGCAATTCAGCCAAAACAGGATTGATAACGTCAATTTCCTCTCGCCCCATATGGCCGCCTTCACCAGCATGCGGATTTAAACCACACACTAACAGCCGAGGCGATTCAATACCAAAATCACGCTGCATTTGCGCATAGGTAATACGTAATACCTGATTTAACTCTTCACGGGTTATGGCTGACGAAACGTCTTTTAATGGAATATGCGTTGTTACCAGCGCGACTCGAAGCCCCTCAGTGGCCAGCATCATCACAACCTTATCGGTTGATGTTCGCTCTGCAAGATATTCAGTATGCCCTGAAAATGACACTCCTGATTCATTGATAACACCCTTGTGCACGGGCCCAGTAACCATAGCATCCACATGCCCAACCAAACATGCATCAATCGCGACATCCAATGTATTTAGAACGTAGCGTGCATTTGCTGAATTCAACACTCCAGGTATCACAGCGTCATTAGTTTTAACCGATAGTATAAAAATTTCGCCGGGTATATTTGTACGTGGCGCACTAGCAGGATCAAAAGGTGTGCAGATTAGTGGCAATTTCAGTAATGCTGCCCGATCCTGCAAAACTGCAGGATCAGCAATAGCAATTAATTGACATTGAGATCGTGGTGATTGAACGGTCCGAACTAGAAGATCAGGTCCGATACCAGCAGGTTCACCAGGTGTAATGGCAAGCCTAAAAACAGCATCAGACTTTGATGTCGACATAGGCCTCATCGCGAATTTTCTGCAACCAGATTTCTAGTTCTTCTTCGTACTTACGCTCATGGATCATACCCCGAGCACGATTGCGCAACATAATAC
>JALRIU010000073.1 GCA_023255355.1 Pseudomonadales bacterium
ATCAGCCGCTGGATGTCCATATCGATTCATATAACCTGCTTCAAAAACGACGACTTTTGGTGATATGTTATTTAAAAAAGCCATGCTACTCGACGTTTTTGAGCCATGATGCGGTGCTGACAGTATATCAACCGATGGCAACACTGCCGAAGCAAGTAACTGCGCCTCGATTTCACGCTCAATATCGCCCGGTAACAAAATACGTCTACCGGCAAAGCTGATAAGCAAAACGCAGGACGTATTATTGGTCTTCTTCGAAATATAGCCCGCCGGCGGCCAAAGCACCTCAATCAACAGATCATCTCGTTGGAAAGTGTCACCTGCTTGGCACGGTATTGGGTTACCCTCAAGCTCCGCCGGCGCATGCAACGTGGCAATATCGAGACTTTCAATCACATCCTGCAAACCACCAGCATGATCCGTGTCTCGATGACTGATCCAAACATTGTCTAAACGATTGACACCTTGTTTAGTTAGCGCCGGCAAAACATGCCCCTTGAATGCTGTATACTCGCCATAACGAGGCCCTGTGTCATAAAGCCCGCGCCAACTTGGCGTCTGAAGTAAGACCGCACTTCCTTGGCCGATATCAAAAAAATCGATCTGCAAACAGTTTTCTTGTCTATCAGCAGGCGTGGCTAAAACACACACCAATGGCAATAAAGCCAGATAGCGCCAAAGCCATACCCTAGGCAATATCAAAACGACACACGACAAAAGTAATACAATCCAACTACTCATCGGAAAACTGGGCGCTTGCCATAGAGACCAAGGCACATCAGCTAACCAAGCAAGACCAACATCCAAATAAATAAGTAGCTGATCCAACCACCACCAGGCTTGCTGCCATGCAAAACTGCCCATAAATAACAACAACACCAGTGGCAGCAATATAGCCAAACAAGGTACAAAGACTATATTTATAAACGGCGCTATTAAGCTGATACTGCCGATATTAGATACTAACAATGGCATTGATACGACCATGCAACGCCACTGGGCTGCCAGCAGCAACTGCCAAGGTGTAGTTTGCGCAGAAACCCCTGCCAATAAGGCTGCTACCAAGGCAAAGCTCAACAAAAAACCCAAACTTAATGAACCCAAAGGTTGCAGCGATACCACGACACACAACGCAACAGCCCACCCCAACCAGGGTTCACTTTGCCTTTTGAACCATAACATTAATACGGCAACTAATAGCATGAGGGTGGCACGTTGAACAGGCATACCCATGCCGCACAAAACGGCAAACAAACATCCTGCAAGCAACGCCCCGCACGCCGCCCAGCAACCTCGCGATAGCACACTGTATGTTGCCGGCCAACACCAACTAAACATGTAGAACAAAGCTCCACCAACAGCCCCCATAAGTCCAACATGTAACCCAGAGACGACAACAACATGCACTGTTCCAGTGTTTTTCAAGACCTCCCATTGAGTAGCAAGCAATTGACTTTTATCACCGAGGACAAGCGCCGCAAGCCACCCTTTACTAGTGGCACTAAGTGGGGCGTCTAATATCTCCGTTTGCAAGCTGTGGCGCCACCTTAATACCATTCCGGAAACGCCAGACTCTTCTCCCAAATACTGATCAATAGAACGCACATAACCCTTGGCCAATAAACGCTTGCTAATATCGCTTCGTTCGCGATTGGTTGTATCAAAATTGATATTGCGGTGAACACGCTTTAAACGGGCAGTGAATACGTAACAATAGCCAGGCAGAATATCCACAAACTGATAATCAGAGAGCTTTATGAGGCCTTGCATTTCAATCACCTTAAGACCGACGTTTGCCTCTCTAACTTCGACGTCAAATTGCTGGTAATCGAGACTTTTACTGACAAGGCTCTTTACGCAGCCATTTATGGTTATATCTTTAGCTTGATGCTCTTTGGGTAAACGCTTATTCAGATAGCTATGGCCATCTAAGGTTGCTATGGCCAACGCAATAAAAGCAATTGAAATAACATTGTTAAATCGCCAATAAATAATACCAAACAGAAGCACAAGACCCGCTTGAAGCGGTGACAACAGCTGACTAAACCAAGGAACACAGGCGGCAACAACACCATAGGTCAAAAACAAAAGCCACATTAGCTGCAATCCTTCAAAAATGTCATGTCTCATTCACATCATTGAGTTATAGTTAACACAACTAATTTTTGATATTGGACAGAAGGACAGATCATGCCCAGAAAGCTCATAAAACGCTTTCTGCCAACTCCAGAAATGATAAAGCAACAAAAGGGCTTACATATTCTTGGGGATTGGTTACACGACCCTAATCTTTGGCATATAAACCGCATATCAGTCTCTAAGGCTTTTGCGGTAGGTCTCTTTATGGCATTTGTTCCATTGCCAAGCCAAATGATTATGGCCGCCGCAGCCGCTGTTTTTTTTCGCTGTAATTTAGCCCTTGCTGTAGCCCTAGTCTGGATAACCAATCCAGTGACCATGCCAATCATTTTTTATGCGTGCTATAAAGTTGGGGCTTTCATACTCAGCACACCGGTGGCTGACTTCCAGTTTGAGCTCACCTGGGAATGGCTGGGAAGCGAACTCTCAAGGATTTGGGAACCCTTTTTACTGGGGTGTTTGGTTTGTGGCATCGTGTCGGCGATGCTGGGAAAATACGGCGTCGACTTACTATGGCGTTATCACACAGCCTACCGTTGGAAAAAACGTCTAGCGTTTCGCAATACTAATAAGAACAATTAATCGCCGCGTAATACTTCGGCGGGCTTCAATCTTGATGCCCGCCACGCTGGTAATATTGTTGCCACAAGGCAAATCAACATCGACAGTGAAGCCACCATGACAATATCAGCTAACCTAAGATCAGAGGGCAAATAACTGATTGGGTAAATGTGACTATTTAAAAATGACGTACCAAAGGCTTTTTCAAAGAATGTCACTAAATTCGGTGCCATCAAACTAAGCAATACGCCCAATCCAACACCCGAGCCAACACCCACCACACCGATAGCAAATCCCTGCACAATAAAGCTACGCATCACTAAGCCTCGCGACGCACCCATAGTTCGCAAGATAGCAATCTCACTCGCCTTATCTTTTACCCCCATTACCAAGGCACTGACAACGTTGAACACGGCAACCAGGACAATAACAAATAACAAAAGTGTCACCATGTTGCGCGACATTCTTACGGCGTGATACAAGTTTCCATGGCTGTTTGACCAATCACTGATAAAATCGTATCCCAGCGAAGCATGTTGCAATTGCCAAGACACTCGTCGAGCTGCAAACAAGTCGCTTAGTTTTAAGCGCAAACCCTCAGCCCCCTCAATGCCGCGTAAATTGTTCGCCATCGCTAGAGGCATTAGAGCCACTTGATTGTCTAATTCTGTACCAGTCACAAAAATTTCGGCGACAGTCATCCGCTGCAGTTTAGGCATGATCGACTCGTTTCGATCGGGAACGATCAACACTACACTGTCACCTTTATGCAACGCCAACTCGCTCGCTAATCCCTGACCAATCACTAAGTGGGTTGAAATAGCCAACAGAGAACTTAAATTAGGTACAAATTCAGCAATCGCAGATACTTTAATTTCGTAGTCAGGATCAACACCAAAACCTAACATCGGTACAACATTGTTGCGCACACTCAGCATCGCTTGCACTTTGGTAAAGGGTGCTGCAGCTAACACCTCTGGATGCTGCTCAACGGAGACTATGCGAGATTGCCAATCTGGCAAACCATAATAGCTAATTAACGATGCCTGCGGCACTAAGTTGAGTATGCGCTCTTCTAGTTCACGCTGAAAACCATTCATCACCGATAGTACTAGGATCAACATAGCCACCCCTAGCGCAAGACCAGCGGAGGAGACTCGAGAAAGAAAGGATAATAGCCGCTGCCTTGCGATACCAAAACTGTATCGCCAACCAATCAAAAGAGACAAGTTAGCTCGCATGCGCTTGCAACGTCCCATTAGTTAAGAAGACAACACGATCCATTTTTTTTGCCAGCTGCTCATCATGAGTAACCACCACAAAGCTTGTTTGAATTTGAGTCATTAGATCGCTCATAAGATCCCAAACAACAGCAGCATTTTTTGGATCTAGATTTCCCGTCGGTTCATCCATGAGTACGCAGCCTGGTTGTCCTACCAGCGCTCGAGCGATAGCCACTCGTTGCCGTTCGCCACCAGAAAGTTGAGCAGGACGATGACGTTCACGATGAGCCAAATTAACCTGTGCCAAAACCGCTGAAGCAGCACTAAAAGCCATGTCTTTCGACTCACCTCTAATCAATAATGGCATTGCTACATTTTCAAGCGCACTAAATTCAGCCAGCAGATGATGTAGTTGATATACAAAACCAAGATATTTGTTGCGCAGAATATCTCGCTGGCGCTCTCCACAGGATAAAAGTGATTGCCCCGCTAGCACCACTTCACCGCTGCTAGGCTTATCCAATCCACCCAGCAGGTTTAGTAGGGTTGTTTTACCAGCGCCGGAAGCACCAACAATAGCGACACTCTCTCCTTTTGTAATCTGTAAATCGACCCCATTGAGTATGGTCAGCTGCTGCCCACCCTCTTGGAAGTGTTTAACAAGATCACTCGCTTGTAATACTATCTCTTGATCCAGCATGGCTCTGTTACTCATATTGAAGGGCTTCTGATGCGTGGATTGCACCCGCTCGCTTGGCGGGGTAATAACTACTCAAAACACTCAACACTATACTCATCACGACAACAATCATAACATCCTGCCACATTAGATGGCTTGGCAATTGGCTAATATAATAAACCGATGGATCAAATAACGCCGCACCAGCTATTTGCTCAAGTGATGCCACAATAGCACCAATGTTGGTCGCAAGAAAAATGCCAATCAACATACCCAAAAAACAACCCAGCATTCCAATCAAAAGCCCTGTCATCATGAATATTTTTCGAATTTCGGCCTGTGAAGCGCCCATGACTCGAAGCACAGCAATATCGCCTCGCTTTTCGTTGACGAGCATACTCATAATTGACACCACATTAAAACTTGCCACGGCGACAACGATGAGCAATAACACTGTCATCATCACTTTTTCCATGGCTATCGCGTTGAATAGACTTACGTGGCTGTCGTACCAGGTCGTCATGCTGTAGCGGTCACTCAGCTTAGCTGCAACGTCATCAGCTAGTAACATATCTGCGACACGAAGGCGCAAGCCCTGCACCTCATCATTTTGATAACGGAATAATTTACGACCATCGTCTAATCGAATAAAAATTTCAGAACCATCTACCTGCGCGCCTGCCTCGAAAACCGCCAAAATGGAAAATCGTTTGGTTCGAGGAAACACGCCCATCGCTGTTGCAGTTAATTGCGGCAAGATCACATTGACTTTCTGACCGACGAACACCCCCAGTTGCTCTGCCGTCACACTACCAATAACCATGCCATAAGGCTGATGCTGCAAATCATCAATATCACCATCAATGATCTGTGTCACAATATTTGATACCTGCTGCTCAGCAACAAGGTCAATGGCATTAAGATTGACTGCACGACTCAAGCCACCGGCTACTAACATTACTTTACGAGTTATCACAGGAGCTGCGGCAACAATATCGGGCGATTGAACGACCTCCGCAGCTACATCGCGCCATGCTGCGATGGGCATTGCATCTTTCGCCTGTAAAGTTGCGTGAGAAATTGTCGATAACAATCTAGACTTGAGCTCACGATCGAAACCGTTCATAACGGATAAGACAGTGATTAACGCGGCTACGCCAAGTACCATACCAAGTACAGACACAAGGGATATAAATGATACCCATTGACTTTGTTTCTTGGCAGTAAGGTATCTTACGGCTATTATTTTGGTAAAAGTACTCGACATAACCTCAAAGGTCTTAATCAAACTATAAAAAAGCGATACTATGGCCTAAAAAGGGATGAAACATGACGAATCAACGTAGTTATTTCAGAGTTAAAACGCCGATTGGCCTTCGCTACAAAATCTTAGGTTCTAAAATCGGTCAGGTGGATGCCAACTCTCTTTTTGCCAACTCCGAGTCACAACAACTCAAGCGTCAAATGCAAAACTTCAGGCAAAACGTTAACCTGCAGCTTAGATCGCTTCCTTCCGAACTCGATACCGTAAGTCTAGCCGTTCACGCCATCCAACAGCAAATAGATTTAATGTTTAATTACCTTTGCAACAACGATGATAAAACTCATCAAGTGATGATTTCGCTCAGTGAAGGCGGAATAGGCTTTCAAAGCAAAAATCCAATTAGCGATGGCCAGTTCATTGCCATTCACATGGAACTTGATGAATTACTCAGCATTTCTTGCTTTGGTGAAGTCGTAAGCTGCGAGGCTATTAATCAGTCATTTAAGATTGGTATACGGTTCTACAATCTATCTGATGAAGACCAGCAACTCATCGCAAAATTTGTATTGCAAACCGACGCCGAACAGCGCCGGTTGAGAAGATCCTAACTCTAATCTTTACGCGGAAAAATCTTTTTTACTAGCATCGTAACTAAGCGATTCAGCATTGGCAGCATCTTCTTTTTTGAGCTGTTCTGTTTCACACAGCGCAGGATTGCCACCACAGATATCACACTCTGTATCGATACCTAAGGCAGCCATTCCACCACAAGAGCCCTTGATTGGCTCCCGCCCCATCATCACGCCAATTGCCATGGCAGCAACCAGCAACAGGACAAGTACAACAGCTATAAGCATAGTTAACATAGTTTCCTCCTAAAGCGCGTGTGATGCTAAATAAGCATCAAACGCAGACGATGAGCGAGTCGCGAACTTGTCTCCATCGCGCAATATAATATACACCGCCAAACCTAATTTTTCAGCCATCTGTAGACCTTTTTCTGGACCTAATACATCGATGGCGGTTGCGTAACCATCCGCACTAGCGCAATCAGAAGCCAAGACTGTCACGGAGGCCAAACTGTGTTGCACAGGTCTACCCGTTCGTGGATCGATAGTATGTGAATAGCGCACACCATCGACTTCAAAGAAATTATAATAATCACCAGACGTGGCGACCGCGACATCATCAATCATGAGACGGCGGTGAATTTTTGGTTGCAGTCCGCTATCTGGCTGGCTAATCGCAGTCACCCATCGATCCCCTCGTGGACTGTAGCCATGTGCTCTAAGCTCACCGCCAACCTCTACTAAAAAATTGGTCACTCCATTTGATAGTAACCAGCGAGCTGCCTCATCAACACCAAAGCCTTTGGCAATAGCAGATAAATCAACAAATACGTCAGCTGAGCGTGCTGCAGATTGCTCTGTAGTATTTAATTGCAGGTGATCAAAACCCATTGCAGCTTTTAGTTGCTCGATATCGTTATCGGAGGGCAACTCATCATTGGATACCTGGCGTGGGCCAAACCCCCATAGATTAACTAACGCCCCCACAGTCGGATCAAATGCCTTATCGCTATCATTAAACACTTGTTTGGATAGCAACAATATCTTCATAAGATTAGGAGAAACAGGCATTGCCTGATTTAGAGTGTAGCGATTTAGTTGCATCAATGCAGAGTCAGGCTTATAGGTCGACATTTCAGCATCAACCGCCGCCAAGGCTGCATGGACACCACTTTTAAGTTCTGCTTCGGTTAAGTTTGCCGGTGCATCAACCACAGTAACATGGTACGACGTACCCATTACTGAGCCAGCAAAACTTAATGCTTTAGGGCTACTATCGCATGCTATTAGTAGACTAAAAAGAAAAAGCGGGATAATAAATCCCGCTCTTATTTTGAACAATCGTTCAAACACCTTATTAACCACCGAAGTCGTCTAGGAAGATGTTATCGCGTTCAACACCTAGATTAACAAGCATGTTGATTACCGCTGCGTTCATCATCGGCGGTCCACACATGTAGTATTCGCAATCTTCTGGAGCAGGGTGATCCTTCAAATACTGTTCAAACAACACATTGTGAATAAAACCTGTCAAGCCATCCCAGTTATCTTCAGGTTGCGGATCGCTTAGCGCTAAATGCCAATCGAAGTTATCATTTTCTGCAGCCAATTGATCATATTCTTCAGAATAGAAAACTTCGCGCAACGAACGAGCACCGTACCAGAAAGAGATCTTACGATCTGACTTCAGACGGCGAAGTTGATCAAAGATGTGCGAACGCATTGGCGCCATACCAGCACCACCACCGATAAAGACCATTTCGTTTTTAGTTTCTTTCGCAAAAAACTCACCGAAAGGACCATACACAGTCACTTTATCACCAGGCTTAAGGTTAAATACCCAAGAAGACATAATCCCTGGCGTAATTTCAAGCTTACCTGGAGGAGGCGTTGCACAACGGATGTTGAACTTAACCACACCTTTTTCTTCGGGGTAGTTTGCCATTGAGTAGGCACGGATCGTTGTCTCATCGCAAGAAGATTTGAGACCAAGGAAACCAAAGCGTTCCCAATCACCACGATATTCATCGCCAATATCGAAATCAGCATAGTTAACACTGTGTGGAGGGCACTCTAACTGTACGTAACCACCAGCACGGAAATCAACGTTTTCGCCTTCAGGTAGACGTAACGTCAACTCTTTGATAAAGGTTGCTACGTTAGGGTTAGATTCAACTGTACATTCCCACTGCTTAACACCGAAGACCTCTTCTGGAACTTCGATTTTCATATCCTGTTTTACAGGTGTCTGACAAGATAGACGCCAGCCAGCCTTAGCTTCACGAGGTGTAAAGTGCGCTTGTTCAGTAGGTAACATAGAGCCACCACCATCACTCACAACACATTTACACTGCGCACAACTACCACCACCGCCGCAGGCTGATGGAAGAAACAGGTTTGCCTCAGACAGGGTTTGCAATAATTTGCCACCCGCTGGCACAGTAATGGTTTTTTCGCCATTAATTTCAATGGAAACAGCACCGCTGCTCACCATTCTAGAACGGGCGAATAGAATCACGACCACTAGGCTGAGAACAACCAAAGTGAACATGCCAACGCCAAGAATAATAGTATCCATGTTTCGCTACCCTCGCTTATAGATCAATACCACCGAATGACATGAAGCCTAACGCCATCAAGCCAACGGTGATGAAGGTAATACCCAAGCCCTGCAAACCTGCAGGAATATCGCTGTACTTGAGCTTTTCGCGAATACCCGCCAACGCAACAATAGCTAGCGCCCAGCCGGTACCAGAACCCGCGCCATAGACGACAGATTCAGCAAAATTGTAATCGCGTTGCACCATGAACAAAGACGCACCCATAATGGCACAGTTTACAGTAATCAAAGGCAAGAACACACCCAACGCGTTGTAAAGTGCAGGGACGTACTTATCAAGGAACATTTCCATAATTTGCACGATTGCTGCGATAACGCCGATGTAACTCAACAAGCCCAAAAAGCTCAAATCCACGCTTGCCAATGCATCAACGCCAGTCCACGCAAGCGCGCCTTCAGCTAGTAAGCCGTGATAAATAACATTGTTAATAGGTACAGTAATTGTCAAAACAACAATGACAGCGATACCCAAACCTATGGCCGCCTCGATTTTTTTGGAAATCGCGATAAAAGTACACATGCCTAGGAAAAAGCCCAAGGCCATGTTCTCGATAAAAATCGAGCGAATGAACAAACTTAAATAGTGTTCCATCGATTAAGCCTCCTTCACTGCACGCGTGTTGGGTGCAATTTTAAATTCAGACTCTTCAACTTGTTTTGGTTTGTATGCGCGAAGTGCCCAAATAAAGAAACCAATCAGGAAGAAAGCGCTTGGTGGCAATAACAGCATTCCATTAGGAACATACCAGCCACCATCTTGGACCAAAGATAAAACTTCGATACCAAATAGCTTACCCGAACCAAAGAGTTCACGAACAAAACCGATTGTCATTAACACAAAGCTGTAACCCAAACCGTTAGCAATACCATCAATGAAACTTGGTAATGGCGGGTTTTTCATGGCAAATGCTTCAGCACGGCCCATTACGATACAGTTAGTGATAATCAAACCGACGAATACCGACAGCTGTTTACTGATTTCAAAGGCATAAGCTTTCAAAAATTGGTCAACAACAATAACCAATGATGCAATGATAACCATCTGCACGATAATGCGAATTGAACTAGGTATTTGGCTTCGAATCATTGAAATCAATAAGTTCGAAAAAGCCGTAACAACGGTTACTGACAAAGACATAACCAACGCCACTTTAAGGCTTGAGGTCACCGCCAATGCAGAACAAATACCTAAAATTTGAAGGGCGATGGGGTTGTTATCAACAACTGGACCCATCAACTGTTCTTTAAGCTTAGCCATAATTACACCTCGCCATTACGCAATTTATTCAAGAATGGCTTGTAACCAAGCTCACCCATCCAAAACTGCACTAAATTAGTCACACCGCGGCTTGTCAATGTAGCTCCTGACAAACCATCCACTTGATAAGCAGCATCGGCAGATGAAGGATCAACATTGCCTTTAATAAGAGCGATGTTTACATTACCGTCTTGATAAACCTGCTTACCAGGCCATAGTGCTTTCCAATTTGGGTTGTCAACCTCACCACCCAATCCAGGTGTTTCACCATGCTCGTAGAAACCGATACCTGCTACAGTGCTCGCATCATTTTCCAACGCAATAAAGCCATACAAAGTGCCCCACAAACCATAACCACGGATTGGAAGAATCACTTTATCCAAGCCTTGCTCATTTTTCACAAGATAGACAGTGGCGTATTGTTCCAAACGGATCAATTTAGCAGAATCTTCGTCAGCAGAAAGTTTGCGTGATAATTGCGGATCTTTAGCTGACTTGATTTGATCGTAGCTATCAACGTTGACGTCAGAGCTATATTCACCGGTGCTCAAATTGATCACACGTGCTTCAACAGCCTTAAATTGCTCTTCAACACTGACACCGTCTTGCAAAAGACCTGCCGCCGCCAAAATATTTGTTTTACGATCGAGAATTTGATTTTCGACCTGTTTAGACTTCAAGCTAACCGCTGCACCAGATACAACCAATGCACAGATAATGCAAAGCGCGACTGCAACCTGAAGGGTTTTACCAATAGAATCGTTACTAGCCACGTGCCAACCTCCGCTTAATATTGGATTGAACCACGAAATGGTCGATCAAAGGTGCAAACAAATTCGAGAAAAGAATCGCCAGCATCATACCTTCTGGGAATGCTGGGTTTACCACACGAATCAGCACAACCATTAAACCAATCAAGATACCGTAGAACCACTTGCCTTTATTTGTCATGGAAGCAGATACTGGATCAGTTGCCATAAAGATCATACCAAAGGCAAAACCACCCACTACCATATGCCAATACCAAGGCATAGCAAACATTGGATTAGTATCAGAACCAATAAAATTAAACAGTGTAGACAAGGCCACCATGCCCAAGAACACACCGAATACGATACGCCATGCAGCAATGCCGGTACCTAACAACAACGCACCACCAAGCAAAATCGCCATGGTTGAAGTTTCACCGTTAGAACCAGGTATAAAACCAAAGAAAGAGTTTGCCCAGCCAAACTGACTAGCCATGGCGTCAACACCTTGTGATGCTGCCACTGATAGAGGCGTCGCCATGGTGTAACCATCAACTGCCACCCATACTGCATCGCCTGACATAAACGTTGGATATGCAAAGAAAAGGAAAGCACGGCCTGTTAAGGCAGGGTTCAAGAAGTTTTTACCAGTACCACCAAAGACTTCTTTACCAACAACGATACCAAAGCTGATGCCTAGCGCAACAATCCACAAGGGCAATGTTGGAGGACAAGAAAGCGCAAATAGGATTGATGTAACAAAGAAACCTTCGTTCACTTCGTGACCACGCTTCATAGCAAACAATACTTCCCAGAAGCCGCCGACAACAAAAGTGACAGCATAAATAGGAAGGAAGTACCAAAGACCATGCCAGAAGTTATCCCACGTACTATTTGGATCTAAGCCAGACAGCATAGTAATGAAACCTGAGCGCCAACCTTCAATAGCAGCTGTTCCCAACTCAGCCATTGCGGTATTCGCTTGTAAGCCGACGTTGTACATTCCAAAGAACATAGCTGGAAACGCAGCAAACCAGACGGTAATCATGATTCTTTTCAGATCAATACCATCGCGCACGTGTGCACTCGTTTTGGTGACTGATGAAGGTGAATAAAAAATGGTATCAACCGCTTCGTAAAGCGCGTACCAATTTTCATAACGACCACCCTTATGAAAGTGTGGTTCCATCGAATCTAATAATTTTCTTAAAGCCATGGATTAACCCTCTTTCTCAATACGAGTTAAATTTTCACGAAGAATCGGGCCGTATTCATATTTGCTCTGACACACATAGGTGCACAGCGCCAAATCTTCTTCGTCCAATTCCAAGCAACCCAGTAATTGAGCTGTAGCAGTATCACCAACGATTAACGAACGCAATAATTGCGTTGGTAGAACATCGAGAGGAACAACTTTCTCATAAGAACCCATTGGTACCATGGCTCGTTCAGAACCATTGGTATTCGTGGTGTATGAAAAAAGTTTTGACGGCATCAATTTTGATAGGTAAATACGCAGCATAGAGTGCTTATCAGCACCTGGCGACAACCAACCCATAAACTCACGATGGGTACCTTCCAACAAGACACTTACTTGCAAATCATAACGACCCAAATAGGCAAGCGCACCACGCGTTGTGCGTCCGGCCAAGACAGAACCTGAAATAACACGGTTATCACCGGCCTTCATTTGTCCTGCGGTCAACTCATCCAAGTTTGCACCTAGGCGAGTACGAATTAAACGAGGTTGCTCAACCTGAGGACCAGCGAGAGAAATCACGCGATCAGTGAACAATTTACCTTCAAGGAATAATTTACCGACAGCAATGGTGTCTTGATAGTTAATCGTCCATGCTTGACGGCTAGCACTAACTGGCGCCAAGTAATGAATATGGGTGCCTGGCAAGCCTGCAGGATGTGGACCAGAGAACTCTGCACTTCGTACATTGCTTGGAAGATCAAGCTGACTTCCTGGCGCACTACAAACAAACGTTTCGCCATCAGTCAAACGACTTAACACCTGCACACCAGCTTTAAAGGCTTCAGTCTGCTCAGCAATAACAACATTTGGATTGGCAGCCAGCGGACGCGTATCCATAGCATTAACAAACACAGCACTTGGCTGCGCATCTAGCGCAGGAACTTTGCTAAATGGACGAGCACGTAATGCCGTCCACAAACCAGACTTCACCAAATTATCAACGACGCTTGCACGTGACAGACTAGCAAGGTCTGCTGCTGAATAGGTATCAAATTGAACGTATTCATCTTCCTCAACGTCGATAACGACAGATTGTAGAACACGTTTTTCACCACGATTAATTGCTGAAACAACACCAGTAGCTGGCGCAGTGTAAATAACACCTTCAGTTTTCTTGTCTGCAAAAATCGCTTGACCTGTGGTAACCCGATCTCCCTCTTTTACCAGCATTGTTGGCTTCATACCAACATAATCGAAGCCTACTAAAGCAACACTACGTGCCTTAGGACCCTCGCTGATAACTTGATCAGGGGCACCGGAGATGGGTAAATCCAAACCCCGTTTGATCTTGATCATTTGTATGTACACCTTTATAGGTTAGTTTGCCGAGTAGTGGAATGCGGTTCAGACGCCATTCCAACTATTTGCACGCATTTAGAAGCGCGACTTTAGAACACAAAACAGGCACAGTTCATGAACCCAGTATATGCGGAGCGGAATGATACAGAAAAGACTGACTATTTACCACCAATGCAGTTGATAAATGACAATAAATAAATACAAATAAAAGGATTTGAGCAGGGATATAAACCCCTGCTTTTATTAGAGATTTCTAATCTAGCAATTAAGCCTTAGGATAGACCGCATAATTGACACCGGCCATTTGCTCGACAATACGATGAACCTGACAACTATAGCCAAACTCATTGTCATACCAACAATACAAAACCGCCGTTTTACCATTAACTATGGTTGCTTCAGCATCAAAGATACAGGCGCTTCTGCTACCGACAAAATCGCTGGATACCACTTCATGCGAATTGGAATAATCGATTTGCTTACGCAAATCCGAATACACTGCGACATTGCGCATATACTCGTTCATTTCTTCAACAGTGGTCGCTGTATTAAGGTTTAGCTTCAAAATTGCCATTGAAACGTTTGGTGTAGGAACACGAATCGCATTACCCGTTAATTTACCCTCAAACTGAGGCAAAACTTTAGCAACCGCTTTGGCAGCGCCTGTTTCAGTAATAACCATGTTCAGTGGCGCACTGCGACCACGACGATTACCTTTGTGATAATTATCAATTAAGTTCTGGTCGTTGGTGTAAGAGTGCACGGTTTCTACGTGGCCATTTTCTATTCCAAATCGTTCCTCCAACGCTTTTAAAGGAGGGACGATAGCATTAGTGGTACATGAAGCCGCTGACAAAATGTTATCCGCATCGTCGATAGTATTGTTATTAACACCAAACACAATATTTTTGATATTGCCCTTTCCAGGAGCAGTCAACAATACCTTAGCCACGCCTTGAGCATTTAAGTGACGCCCAAGACCTGCCTCATCACGCCACACACCTGTATTATCAATAACAATAGCATTATTGATTCCATAGCTCGTGTAGTCGACATCTTCAGGAGCCGAAGAGTAAATAACTTTAATTTCGTTACCATTAGCTACGATGGTTGAGTTTTCCTCGTCAACTCGAATAGTCCCTTTAAAAGGACCATGTACAGAGTCACGGCGTAACAGACTGGCACGTTTATGAAGATCTTTCTCAGCCCCGCCCTTGCGAACCACAATGGCACGCAATCGCAGCGTTTCTCCGCCACCCGCTTTTTCAATCAACAGGCGAGCCAGTAATCGACCGATACGACCAAAGCCATACAAAACAATATCTCTAGGCTTTTCTAGAGCACGGCGCTGGTTACCAATCAGGTCACTAAGCTCAGCGCGCAAGAAATCATGCGGATCAGGTGCTGAGGTTTGCTTTAAAGATTCGAATTTTGTTGCTAAACGACCGATATCAATATGTGACATACCAATATCTAAATCAGCCAAGGCGACCAACAAAGGATAGGTTTCAAATTCAGACAATTCACTACCAGTAATCTGACGCGCGGCACGGTGAATTTTCATGATTTCTAAGACCGATTTTCCAACGATATCGCGGCCATAGACATAAACTTTGGCGCTTGATTTACGGTAGAGCTTGCCAACCAATGGAATCATTCGCTCGGCGAGTTCCTCGCGCTCTTTCCAGTCTATAAAATAGTTATCAGGACGTTCTCTTTTTTGCTCTGTCAAAATCAATTCTCCGTGAAAGCATAGATTTTTAAGGATTATTTATGTGCAGTGTTTTAGTTTTAAACAATTATGGTCTAGCACAACGTATCGCACAAGTTTCTGACCCAAACCTGTAATTTTGCTACTCAAGAACGCGATTGGTAACGTTAACAATGTAAAATTACTACACTCTTTAAGTCGATTTTGAAGTCCAGAACAATGGAGATATGCCTAGCGAATAGGTAGAATGCTCACTTTTGTAAATATAGAGAAAACATGTCAAGTCTGTCCCTCCTGCCGGCGCTGCCTAACCAGCAAGCAAGACAACGCTGGACCAACTTACGTGGCTGCTCCTTAGGGCTTGCCATTGCCGAGGCTATGCACGAACACCGCAGTGCCATCCTGGTGGTTTGTCGAGACGGATTAACAGCTCAACAGGTCGAACAGGACATACAATTTTTCAGTGGCAACAATGATCTGGTGATGCATTTCCCAGATTGGGAAACACTTCCATACGATCATTTTTCTCCCCACCAAGATATCATTTCAGACCGCCTAAAAATTCTGCATCGGTTGACCCGAGGCGAGCCATTGGTGCTAGTAACAACCGTCACTTCACTGATTCAACGCATCGCTCCAAGCCAATATTTAAATGCCCACAGCACGCTATTGGAAAGCGGCCAATTATTTGATATCAACAGCCAACGCCAACACTGGGAAGCTGCGGGATACCGTTGTGTCGATACTGTCTATGAACATGGTGAATTTGCTGTGCGCGGTTCAGTCATTGATCTATTCCCAATGGGCAGCAAAGTACCCTACCGTATTGATTTGTTTGACGACGAACTAGAGAGCCTCAGGAGCTTTGACCCAGAAACCCAACGCACTCTTGAAAAAGTTGAGCGGGTCGAAATATTGCCCGCCAGAGAATTTCCATTAGATCAGGAAGGCATCAAACGCTTCAGAAATAATTGGCATGAAATGTTCGATGTTGATCCTCGCCGATGCTCAGTCTATAAAGACATAAGCGATGGTATCGCGCCAGCGGGGATCGAATATTACTTGCCCTTGTTTTATGAAGAGACTAATAGCCTTCTAGATTATCTGCCCAATGAAAGCTTATTATTTGCCGATGCCGCCCTACAAACTACAGTTGAACAATACTGGCAAGACGTTAATAACCGCTTCAACGATTTGGGCATAGATCCGACTCGCCCCCTACTGGCGCCAAAACACTTGTTCCTCGCAAGTGATGAACTTTTCGCGCGCTTTAAAGGCCTTTCCAGAGCAGTTTTTAGCGCTGACAATGACGACAAAAGCCAATTCGTATTTCCAGCTAAAGCCGGAATCGATCTGAGCATTGACGCTCGCGCCGAAGAACCTTTAACACCTGTCATACAATTTATTGAAAGCCAAAAGCAACGCATACTGTTTTGCGCCGAATCCAATGGTCGTCGCGAAGCTATCCTAGAGCTATTTGCCAAAGCTAATATTCGACCCAAAGTCTTCGATACTTGGCAAGATTTTATAAATTCTGACACATCTCTCGCCATCACCGTTGCGCCACTGCAAATGGGTGTCAACCTTCCTAGCCTAGCTATTCAAATCATCGCAGAGCCCCAGCTTTTTGGGCAGCGTGTAATGCAAAGGCGTCGCCGCAAACGCAGTAGTGAAAACACCGAACTCGCCGTTAAAAGTCTTGCTGAATTAGTGCCTGGCAAGGCTGTTGTTCATACCGAACACGGTATCGGTCGCTATTTAGGCCTCGAAAGCATACTTATTGATGGGCAATCGAGTGAATTTTTAGCACTCCAATATGCTGATGGAGCTAAGCTATATGTGCCCGTCACATCGCTCGAATTAATTAGCTTATACTCAGGTGGCGATGATAGTGCTGCCCCTCTGCATAGATTAGGCACAGAACAGTGGAGCAAAGCACGTCGCAAAGCAGCAGAAAAAGCGCGTGATGCCGCGGCCGAATTGCTCGATATCTATTCACGTCGAGCTGCCAGACCTGGCGTAGCCTGCGAATACTCCGATTTAAACTATCAGCAATTCGCTGCAGGTTTCCCATTTGAAGAAACTCCTGACCAAGTAGAAGCCATTGAGGCAGTGTTGGGCGATATGCGGGCCAAGACGCCGATGGATCGTCTAGTTTGTGGTGATGTAGGCTTTGGTAAAACCGAAGTCGCAATGCGCGCAGCATTTGCCGCAGTAGATGCTGGCAAGCAGGTTGCTTTACTTGTTCCTACTACACTGCTTGCCCAACAACATTATGAAACCTTCAGAGATCGATTTGCCGACTGGCCTGTCAGCGTTGAAGTTGTGTCTCGATTTAAGTCAGACAAAGATATCAAGGACATTACTCAGAGATTGGCTGACGGCAAAGTCGATATCTTAGTCGGCACACATAAATTGATTCAAAGCAGTATCGTATTTTCTGATCTTGGGCTACTCATTATCGATGAAGAACATCGCTTTGGCGTCAAACAAAAAGAGGCCATCAAAGCTCTCAGGGCAGAAGTTGATATCTTAACGTTAACCGCCACCCCGATTCCGCGTACGCTAAACATGGCCATGACGGGCATGCGCGATCTGAGTATTATCGCCACGCCTCCAGCTCGACGTTTATCGGTCAAAACCTTTGTCAGCGAGAAGAAAAAGCCGCTTATCAAAGAGGCGATTTGGCGTGAACTCTTGCGTGGCGGCCAAGTGTATTTTTTGCACAACGAGGTCAAAACCATCGATAACGCAGCACGCGAACTACAGGAACTTATCCCTGAAGCACGTATTGGCATCGGCCATGGACAAATGCGTGAACGCGACCTTGAACAAGTGATGAGCGATTTCTATCACAAAAAGACCAACATTCTTTTGTGCACAACAATTATCGAGACAGGTATTGATGTGCCTAATGCCAACACCATGATTATTGATCGCGCCGATAAATTTGGTTTGGCTCAATTGCATCAACTGCGCGGCCGTGTTGGTCGCTCGCACCACCAGGCGTATGCCTATCTGCTCACTCCAGAATCTAAAGCAATGACCGACGATGCCCATAAACGACTTGAGGCGATCGCTCTTGCAGACACGCTTGGCGCGGGGTTTACTCTCGCCAGTCACGACCTTGAAATACGAGGCGCAGGTGAACTTCTCGGTGACGAGCAATCAGGTCAGATCCAAACTGTCGGGCTCAGCATGTACATGGACATGCTAGATCGCGCCGTCAAAGCTTTACGTAAAGGACAGAAGGTTGATTTGGATACTGCATTACACACTGGCCCTGAAGTAAACCTTAGAATCGCTGCCTTAATTCCAGATGAATATCTGCCCGATGTAAACGCCCGCCTGAACCTTTATAAGCGCATCTCAGCGAGTAAGGACAAGCACCAACTTCGCGAATTACAGGTTGAGATGATTGATCGTTTCGGTTTATTACCAGACCAAACCAAGGCACTATTTGCCGTGAGTGATATTAAATTATTGTGTGATGAGATCGGCGTCACAAAACTCGATATAGGTAGCACCGGTGGCGGTTTAGAGTTTAGTAATCACACTAGCGTAGACCCCATGACCATTATCCGCCTTCTTCAAAGCCGTGCCGGAAAGTTCCGCATGGCTGGGGCAACTGGCATACGTTTTAGCGAGACTTTACCCGAAGCACAGGATAGACTTGATTTTGCCATCGGAATTTTAAAAGAACTTGGAGCCAAGGGTGAATAAGCCTGGATCACTAAGACATCTAAAAGTCGCTGCTCTATGCAGCTTGTTATTTATTACGCCATTTACCTATGCGCAAGATAATTGGTACACCATCGAAGTTATAGTCTTTGCCCACATTGATGAAGCATCAGCCCTTGAAGAACAATGGCCTGATGACGTCGTCATGGCTTACCCCCGTGGACTTAAACAACTGCAAACACCGATTAAAATCAGTGACACTCTTGAGCCTGAATTTCAAAACAATACCAATCTTGATTTACCCGATTTTGAAGCACAACTGCAAGAAATTAATGACCTAGCAGAGCAAAGAGCACGTGAAGCTGCCGAATTAGGCCTCAGCAGAGCAGATATTGCTGACTATGTTAAGTCTCTAGATATGCCTGCAGAACCTTTGCAAGTACCTCTCGAAGAGCCAAGTCCAATTGCAACTGAATTAATAGCGCCGGAAGAACCTGAAACCATCGAACGCGAACCAATAAATTTTGAACTACTTGGCAAAGACAGTTATCAACTTGCCACAGCCATGGGGCATTTACGTCGAATCCTTCGCTATAAACCTCTTTTCCATGAGGCTTGGACCCAGAATCTAACAGATAGAAAAAGATCCCCAAGCATTTTGATAACTGGTGGCGATGAATATGGCAAACATCGAGAATTGGAAGGCTCAATTAAAATCAGCGTGGAACGCTATTTACACGTTGAAACCGATCTTTGGCTGCATCAATTCATGCCTAATTTCGGTCAAACTAAAATCCTTCAAGTACCCGATCTACCTTTAGGTGGTCAGCAACTCGGCCCTGAGTCCTCACTTAGCAGCCAGTTTGACGATATTTTAAAGGAACCTTACCAAATCAATCGAAGCGTTACGCTTCGTCAAGCACGCAGAATGCGCAGCAAAGAAATTCACTATTTAGACCACCCCATGTTTGGCATGATTTTGGTCATTACTCCGTTAGATAATACATCTTCATAACGAGGCTAATTAGCAGCGTCAAACCACTTGAGCTTGTCACGTTTAGTGACAACCTGACCCATTATAATCAATGTGGGACCGCGAACTTGCTGCAAAGTAACTTCATCACAAATTGTCCCCAACGTTCCGACCACAACTCGCTGCTGTGGCAACGTGCCTTTTTCAACGAGAGCAATAGGATAATCAGCAGGAAGACCATGCTGCTGGAGACGTTCTACAATATTGGACAACCCAAGTAACCCCATATAAAAGACAATGGTCTGCTGGGGCTGAACAAGCTCTTGCCAAGGTAATTCACTACCGTCACGAGCAAGATGGCCGGTAATAAAACGCACAGAGTGAGCACAGTCACGGTGGGTCAATGGAATGCCTGCATACGCACCACAGCCTGCAGCAGCGGTAATGCCGGGTACCACCTGAAATGGAATTTTAGCTTCAGCAAGCAACTCAATTTCTTCACCGCCACGACCGAAAATAAATGGATCACCACCTTTTAAACGCAGTACTCGCTTACCTTTTTGGGCATAGTCGGCCAACAACTGACTGATTTGTTGTTGCGGCATGGCATGCTTGCTTGCTCTTTTACCCACATAAACACGTTCAGCATCAGCGCGGGTCAAATCCATAATCGCATCTGACACTAGGTTGTCATAAAGAACAACATCGGCTAATTGCATTAAACGAATAGCTTTGATGGTCAAAAGATCCGGGTCACCTGGACCTGCACCTACCAAGAAAACTTCTCCGACAGCTGTTGTTTGATCTTTAGCTGCTTCAATTTGTTCTTGCAATAAGCGTTCAGCAACCTGGGGATTACCACTAAAAACAGCCTCTGCAACTGGCCCATCGACCACATTTTGCCAAAGCCTACGACGGTCATCCAAGGAGGTAATGGTATTTTTAACTTGTTGACGAAAGCGTGACATTAGCTCTGCTAAGTCACCAAAACTGGCAGGAATAGCAGCCTCAATCCGACCGCGCACAGCACGCGCCAACACTGGGGAAGCACCACCACTGCCCACGGCAATCAACATAGGATCTCGATGAATCACAGAGGGCAATGTAAAAGTTGAAAGATCAGCTCGATCTACAATATTGACAGGTAGGTTTCTAGCAATAGCATCCTGATAAACCTGCATATTGACTTGCTGATCATCTGTCGCAGCAACAACCCAAGATACGTTTGTCATATGAGCCGTTTGATAAGGTTCATAATGAAAAGAGCTATCAGCTGATAGCTCACAAATATCTTCGGAAATATGCGGCGCAACAATTTTGAGTATTGCGCCACCTCTGACGAGTGCCTGGGCTTTGCGGCGAGCCACAAGTCCTGCTCCTACTAACAAGACAGTTTGTCCACTTAAGCGAACAAACATCGGCGACATATTTGCCATTACAGTGTCTCTGCACCACCCATGTACTGGCGCAATGCCTGAGGAATGGTGACACTGCCATCGGCTTGTTGGTAGTTTTCCAAAATAGCTACCAAGGTACGCCCAACGGCGAGTCCGGAGCCATTAAGGGTATGCACCAATTCAGGCTTGCCTGTTTCAGGATTACGCCAGCGAGCCATCATGCGACGTGCTTGATAATCACCAAAATTTGAACAGGATGAAATTTCACGGTATTTCTGTTGACCGGGCAACCAAACCTCTAAGTCGTAAGTTTTAGCCGCCGAAAATCCCATATCACCACCACACAAAACGATTTTGCGATAAGGCAGTTCTAACCCTTGTAAAATCGCCTCGGCATGACCGGTAAGTGCTTCAAGCGCCGCATCAGATTCACCTGCAGCTACCAACTGCACTAACTCCACTTTTTCAAACTGGTGTTGACGAATCATACCGCGAGTGTCGCGACCAGAACTTCCTGCCTCAGAGCGAAAACATGGAGTATGACAGACCATTTTAATCGGCAATGAGTCTGCAATGGTATCGCGGGCAATATTGGTTACCGGTACTTCAGCGGTTGGAATGAGATAGTATCCTGCATCGCCTTGTAATTTGAATAAATCCTCTTCGAATTTTGGCAATTGCCCAGTACCACGCAATGAATCAGCGTTAACAATGTAAGGCACATTTACTTCTTCATAGCCATGCGTTTCAGAATGCGTATCTAACATATATTGAATGAGCGCACGGTGTAAGCGAGCTATAGAACGGCGCATTACTGCAAAACGCGAACCGGTGATTTTGGTACCTAATTCGAAATCTAATGACCCCAAACCTTCTCCAAGATCAACGTGATCACGTGGTTCGAAATCAAATTGGCGGGGCTCGCCCCATTTGTAAACTTCGATATTGTCATCTTCACTAGCGCCAACGGGAACCGACGCATCGGGCACATTGGGAATAGACATAAGTAGATCTTGCAGTTGTTTTTGAACTTCACTGGCTTCATTTGTTGCGCGTTCAATATTTGCTGCAATACCCTGAAGCTCTTTGTCTACCTGAGCTTTAGCGTCTTGGGGTGACATTCCCGATTGAACCAATTCACCAATCTTTTTCGAAACGCGTTTACGCTCTGCTAATAGGTCCTGCGACTCTATATCAGCTTGCTTACGACGCGCCTCAAGAGCCAAATAGGCTTCCTTATCTAGTTGGTAGCCTTTAACAGCAAGTTGTTCAGCAACGCTATCAAGGTCTGAACGCAACAACTTGGGATCTAACATAAATCTTTTTTTCCTTATCAATCGGCACTAAGAAAATAGCGCCTTACTCACATAGATAGCTATTGCAGCAGCGAGAACACACAATACAACACTTAAAAGCATGTAAAGCATGGCCGTCATAAGTTCGCCGCGCTGAATTAAAGTCACCGTCTCCAATGAAAACGTTGAAAACGTAGTAAATGCACCTAAAAAACCCACCATCATAATGCTGCGCCATTCTGGACTGAGGTGCTGATAGTCCACAATGACAATGTACATTATGCCCATCGCAAAGGATCCAGCAACATTGACCAACATCGTAGCCAAGGGGAAACTACCTTGCCACAACATATTAATTGCATTGGACGAGGCATAACGAGCTAATGCACCAAGGGCACCGCCGAGAGCTATAAAAATCCAATGATGCATGCTTCGTCCTAAGGGGTCTTTTTCGGATAACGCTGTATTGTACTATGTTTATCGCATTCACGCAGATGTTCTAGCTTAGCTTTGATTTTAATTTCTAGCCCGCGCTCCACAGGATAATAAAACTGGGTATGTTGTAACTCAGGTGGAAAGTAATTTTCACCAGCTGCATAAGCATCAGATTCATCATGGGCATAGCGATATTCAGCGCCATAATCTAGGTCTTTCATTAATTTTGTTGGGGCATTACGCAAATGCATAGGTACACCGTGGCTCGGGGTGTTCTCAACCAAGTTACGCGCCGCCTTATAGGCGCTGTAAACCGCATTACTTTTTGGCGCACAGGCCAAATAAACAACAGCTTGTGCCAACCCAAGTTCACCTTCAGGCAACCCCAAACGCTCCAACATATCCCAAGCATCCATCGCCATACTCAGTGCACGAGGATCTGCATTCCCAATATCCTCACTCGCCATGCGAACCAAACGCCTGGCGATATAGAGTGGATCACAGCCTCCATCAAGCATTCTTACCATCCAGTATAGGGCCGCATCAGGTGCACTTCCGCGCACAGATTTATGCAGTGCTGAAATTTGATCGTAAAAGACGTCTCCGCCCTTATCAAAGCGGCGCAGGGATTGCTTAAGCAGCTGACTTACGACATCAGCATCGATCATCCTACCCTCAGGTGTATCGTAACCAAGATCCACAGCCACCTCGATAAGATTAAGCAAGCGACGTGCATCACCATCTGCAGCACTTACAAGCTGTGCAGCCTGTTCAGGGCCGATAATGATTGGATCACGATGCAAATCAGCTTTAGGGTGAGTCAGCGTTTGCTGCAACAAACTTTGCAACTCTTCGTCGCTTAAGCTTTTTAATGTATAAACACGAGCACGCGACAACAGCGCCGAATTTAATTCAAATGAAGGGTTTTCAGTTGTCGCACCAATAAAAACAACCGTACCATCCTCAACAAATGGCAAAAAAGCATCCTGCTGAGACTTATTAAAACGATGCACTTCATCAACAAAGAGTACCGTAGCAATACCATTGATTGCTCTTGCCTGCTTGGCGGCATCAATCGATGCTCGAATTTCCTTTACCCCACTTAGTACCGCTGAAAGGGTGTCAAACCGAGCATCACTTAGCGTAGAGATCAATCGTGCCAACGAGGTTTTGCCAACACCTGGCGGCCCCCAGAAAATCATAGAATGTAATTTTCCAGCCTCAAGTGCTGTACGAAGAGCGCAGCCAGCACCCAAAATATGCTGTTGACCTATGTATTCATCGAGGCTACGAGGCCTAACCCGATCAGCAAGAGGACGATAACCTTCATCGCGTTCAAATTCCGGGAACATAGCCTTCCTCAATGACTACCTCAACATTTTCTGGTGGGACAAATTCAAATATCTCTGGCAGCGGAATAAAGTTGGATTTGAGCTGCTGTAAAAACACCTCAGTCTTTTGCCCAAAACCATCAACCAAACTCATATCAGCTAAATTATCTGCTGCATCAAAACACAGGGTCATGAGGGTAAACATGCTCTTATCGTCATGCGCCTCTAGCACATAGCAACGGTCGGATTGCTGCTCAACCTTATAAACCTCTCGTAATCTTGAAAGCGGTTCGACAAACACCATAAGTGGCGAAGTGGCAGCATTTTTAGGGTGTGGTCGGCGCACCGCTTGTTCTAATTCGACATCGTATTGCCACAACCAAATTCCGTTAGTCACGATAAGCTGCTCGAAAGGTGATAACACATGCCAACGCAATTGGTCTGGTTTAGCAATCGAAACATTACCATGACTGGTTTCGATAAGTTCTCCAGTTTCAGTAAATTGGTTTTGCTCAAAATTTGCGGTCAATGAATCACTTTTAGCTAACAATTCGTAAAGGCGATCAGCAGGATCTGCAATGACTTTAATAGACCAAACACATAAAAGGATGAAGATAAGACGCATTAATCGCCTGCCTTAGGTACAAGAACTTCTCGACTGCCGTTATGGCCCATTTCTGACACCACTCCAGCTGCCTCCATGGCCTCAATAAGGCGTGCAGCACGATTATAACCAATACGCAGTTTACGCTGCACCGAAGAAATAGAGGCACGCCGTGACTCGAGTACGTAGTTTACAGCCTCATCATAGAGCGCATCGGTTTCAGCATCATTGCTGCCTTCATCACCATCGCTAAATCCAGGAATCGGCACAGAGCTTGAACCACCCTCTAAGATATCCTCTATAAATTCGGGCTCACCACGCATGCGCCAATCTTTGACTACGCGATGAACCTCTTCATCAGCGACAAAAGCCCCATGCACCCTGATAGGAACGGCAGTACCCGGTGGAAGATATAACATATCACCCTGCCCTAATAATTGTTCAGCCCCACCCTGATCAAGAATGGTGCGGGAATCGATTTTAGACGACACCTGGAATGCAATCCGAGTCGGGACGTTTGCCTTGATCAAACCCGTTATTACATCTACCGAGGGTCGCTGTGTTGCAAGAATTAAATGGATACCCGCCGCACGCGCCTTTTGGGCGATACGCGCAATGAGCTCTTCAACTTTCTTACCGACAATCATCATCATGTCCGCAAACTCATCAATGACGACTACGATCGAAGGCAATTCCTCTAAATCTGGTGCAGGGGCAACATCAAAACCAGGGTCATAATGCTCTTGTGGTTTCCACAATGGGTCCTTAATTGGCTGGCCATCTTTGATAGCATCGGCAACCTTACGGTTATAGCCGGCCAAATTTCTAACGCCTAGTGCCGCCATAAGCTTGTAGCGTCGCTCCATTTCACCCACACACCAACGCAGACCATTCGCGGCATCCTTCATGTCGGTAATAACAGGGGCTAACAGATGAGGAATACCGTCGTACACAGATAATTCCAACATCTTTGGATCGACAAGTAACAATCTAACTTGTTTAGGTGTCGACTTGAATAACAAACTCAATAGCATGGAATTTACCCCAACCGACTTACCAGAACCGGTGGTGCCGGCCACCAAAAGGTGGGGCATACGCGCCAAATCTACAACCACAGGTTCACCCGAAATATCATGGCCTAAAGCTAGCGTTAAATCAGACTTAGAATTTTCGTAGGCTGTAGAACCAATAACCTCACTAAAGCTAACGACTTGTCGGTTCTCATTGGGAATTTCGATGCCTACTACTGATTTACCAGGCACGACTTCGACAACACGCACCGATATAACCGCCAAGGAGCGAGCAAGATCTTTAGCTAGATTGCTTATTCTGCTTACCTTAACCCCTGGTGCGGGTTGAATTTCAAAACGTGTAATCACAGGCCCTGGCAGTACTTCAACCACCTCAGCCTCGATACCAAAATCACGTAATTTTAGCTCCAATAAACGTGACATTGCTTGCAAGGTTTCTTCTGAATATCCCAAACCGCTGTCGTCACGCTTGTCATTCAGCAAACTAACCAGGGGCAAACTACCCACAACGCCATCGTCGGGCACAAATAATGTTTGTTGTTTTTCTTTTTGGACACGTTCTGACACCTCAGGCTTTTTGGGTGCTGGCGGTGCAATTTTGGGAGGAATTCGCTGCTTATCCTCTTCACTGTGTTTAACAAAGCTTTCTTTACGCTGTCTTTGCACCTCAGCAACTTTGGCTTCCTCTAACTTACGTTGCCTGCGCTGGGCCCACCATTTAGCTGTCAACTCAATAGCGATTAAGGTTCTACGCCCTAACCATTCCATAAACCTAAACCATGATAGATCGGTAAATATTGTCATTCCGAACAAAAACATTGCAGTCATAACGAGTCGACTACCAAGCAAACCAAAATTATTGATAACCCAGTCGGCCAACTGCACGCCAAAGAAGCCACCATAACCATAGGGGAGTTCACTAATTTCACTGGCACCTTGTAACGCCCCCAAGCAGGTAGTCGACATAATCACCAATACAAAACCAACAAATCGCAGTATTAAGTGTGAGCGATGCCAACCCTCATTGGACAATTGTTCCTTAAAAATGATTATGGCACGCAGAGCTAGCATGCCTGGAAATAGATAAGCCATGTAACCAAATAACGAGAGCAACACATCTGACAACCATGCACCCGCCGCACCAGTCGCATTTCTAATCGGCCCGCCAAGCCCTGTTGTGTTATAGCCTGGATCGCTAGTTGAGTATGTTAATAAAGCAATAGTCACAAACGCACACAACGCAACTGTGGCGATTAATAAGCCTTCGGTTAATCGGCGAGATATCCCACTCACGTTACTTTCCGTCATTAAAAGTCTAATCCTTTCTATAATTTTTTAGCGTAACTCTTTGTCCTGAAGATCGAATTCAACTATGATTCGCAACCGATGTAGAACAACTTTTTGGAATATTACCACATGAGCGACGTAAAACACTTTCCTCTCGTAATTCTTGGTTCAGGTCCTGCTGGATACACCGCGGGCATCTACGCTGCCAGAGCGAACCTTAACCCTGTCATCATCACAGGAATTGAGGTTGGCGGTCAATTAACAACGACAACTGACGTGGATAACTGGCCTGGCGATGTTGAAGGATTACAAGGTCCAGACCTTATGGATCGTATGCGTCGTCACAATGAACGTTTCAATACCCAAATAATTAACGACCACATCAATACCACAGATTTAAGTAAACGCCCCTTTACGCTTAAAGGTGATAATGCCACATATACCTGTGATGCGTTAATTATTGCTACAGGTGCATCGGCACAATATTTAGGTATGGAATCTGAAGAAGCCTTTAAAGGTCGTGGTGTAAGCGCATGTGCAACATGTGACGGGTTCTTTTATCGCGGCCAAAAAGTCGCGGTTATTGGTGGTGGTAACACTGCGGTTGAAGAGGCACTTTACTTGTCAAACATTGCTGATCACGTCACCCTCATCCACCGTCGCGATAGTCTGCGCAGTGAAAAAATCTTGCAAGACAAACTCTTCGAAAAAGCCAAAAACGGCAACGTTACAATTCTTTGGAACACAACACTCGATGAAGTTTTAGGTGATGATATGGGTGTGACAGGCTTGCGAGTAAAAAGCACAGCAGATGGCAGCACACAGAATATTGATGTCATGGGTGTATTTATCGCCATTGGCCATAAACCTAATACAGGCATGTTTGAAACCCAATTAGATATGAGTAATGGTTACATTAAAATTCGTAGCGGCCTAGAAGGTTTTGCGACTATGACCAGTGTACCTGGAGTATTTGCTGCAGGTGACGTTGCTGACCAAGTATACCGTCAAGCGATTACATCGGCTGGTTTTGGTTGCATGGCAGCTCTTGATGCTGAGAAATTTTTGGACGGTGAATGAGCCTAATACCCTGGCTTGACGAAACATTTGAATTTCCCGATATCAAAGGCGCACTAGACGACCCCAATGGATTACTTGCCGCTGGGGGCGACCTAAACCCGCGGCGCCTTCTCAACGCCTATCGCAACGGTATATTTCCTTGGTTTGACGATCATCAGCCAATCTTATGGTGGTCACCTGATCCGCGTGCAGTAATTCTGCCTGAACACATCCATATTTCACGTAGTTTAGCGAAACATATTCGTCGCGGCGACTTTAGAATTAGTTTTGACGAAGCGTTTAGCGATGTGGTGCAAGCTTGCGCTGCACCGCGAAGCTATAGCGATGGCACGTGGATTACAGATGAAATGCATACTGCTTATTGTGAAATTCATCGCATGGGTTATGCTCATTCACTGGAAGTTTGGCAACAAGACAGCCTCATTGGTGGGCTTTACGGAATTAGTCTGGGTAAACTATTTTTTGGTGAATCGATGTTTTCTAATACCAGTAATGGTTCCAAAATAGCGCTTGTCGCCCTCGCCAAACAACTACAATCTTGGCAATTTCCCTTGATCGATTGCCAAATACCCAACCCTCATTTAAGCTCCATGGGTGCGATTGAGATTTCTCGAGCAGACTTTAGTAAATACTTAAACAACTATGCCGGATTAACTCACCCAACCGGCCGATGGCATTATCAACTGGCGCTGGAGGCGATAGTTTGAACGACGCAAAAATTCGCTTCTTTATTACTGATGCCCACCCTTGTAGCTATCTTGATGATCAACAGGCCAGTACTTTATTTATCGATCCAGAGCACCCAATTGATCAAAGTCTCTATAGTCAATTATCCCGTAATGGATTTCGCCGCAGCGGCTCCCACTTGTATCGTCCCCATTGTGGAGCTTGCGAGGCATGTATACCGATTCGTACGATGTGCGAAAAATTTGTACCCAACAGACGGATGCGACGAATCTCTAATAAAAATAACGATATTGTTGTGGCCATGGTTGATTCTATTGATCGTGATGAACACTATCCTCTATATGAATCCTACGTTAACGAACGTCATCAAGATGGTGATATGTATCCTGCTAGCAAGGAACAATTTGATAGTTTTTTATCAAGCGAATGGCAGCTCACAAGATTTTTGGAATATAGAATAGCAGGCAAACTTATCGCTTGTGCCGTAACTGATGAACTCGATGATGGCCTAGCAGCTATTTATACGTACTATGATCCAACACTTGAAATAAGAAGCTTGGGTGTGTTTTGTATCCTTTCACAAATAGCAATGTGCAAGGAAATGCAATTACCATACTTGTACTTAGGATACTGGATTAAAGAGTGCCGTAAGATGTCTTACAAGATTGAGTATCGGCCAGCGCAAGTTCGTATCAATGAAAGATGGTTAACCATGACCTAGCGAAGAAACGTTCGCGAATGCTTATCTAGCAAGTTTCTTAATGTGTTCTATACTTTTTGAAAACGTTGAGGACATTTCATGCACGACATCACCGAATCCCCCGATAATCGAAGAACATTTAGCCGAATTAGCTTCGATGCAGATACCTATTTATGCCAGGATGAAAACCGTTGGGAAGTTGAGCTTATTGATATTTCCCTTAATGGCGTGTTAGTCAAACTGCCTCCCGAATGGAATGGTGACAGCAGTCGCGACATCTCAGTATTTATCCATTTAGGCGGTGACGTAGCCATTAATATGATTACTCGCCTTGCCCATGTTGAAGAGGGACGCGCCGGCTTTCATTGTGAACATATCGATTTAGAAAGTATTAGTCACCTGCGTCGATTGGTAGAGCTTAACCTTGGAGATACAGAAAGCCTCGAACGCGAGTTACGGCAGCTCACCTAGGTCTAAGTCGGTGGATCAATAACACCATTAATAGACTGATTAAGACGATACCAACCAGCAACACTATAACGGTGACGAGATGCTGGCAGAACTTCGTGCGGAAATTCCTCACTCAAAAAAACCACTAAGCTACCGCACTGGGGAGTGACCTTAAGCAGAGGCTCATTATCAAAGTTATACATTTGAAGCTCCCCACCCTCTTCCGGTAGCCAACCAGAATTTAAATACAAGACTGTCGACAAAATTCTGTTAGCTTGCCCCCTAAATGCATCAAGATGCTTTCGATAAAAAGCACTTGGCTCATAACATGCGAAGTGACTTTCAAAGGAAAACAGCCCCAGCAAAAGGCGTCTATTGAGATATAACCGCAGATCGTTTGTCCAGTTAAGCCAGAGCTTTTCCGCTTCAGTTTTACCCTCAATCCAAGCAATTTTATCGCGTCTAACAAAACTATTTTGAATACTATCGGTACCGCGCCCAACGCCAGCCTCATCAAAATGGTCTGCATCCTTTCTTACTTGCTCAGCCAACAAACTGATCATCTTTTCTGGTAAGCCTATCGGCACCACACAATAGCCTTGAGCTTCTAAATCATTGGCAATTTTAGCGAATAAAAGATCATCGCCACCATGTTGGAAATGCCCTTGAATTACAGTGCTCATTAAGGCTTAACTCAAGGACTTAAAAAGATAATCAACGCCGCTATCACGAAGTTCTTGCAGCAATAAGTTATGGATATCTGTGGCTGAGCTCTTTCTGAGGACCCGCTGTAAGATCATTTGAGCGCGCTCTTGTGACAGTGCCCGGATAAGACATTTCACTTTTGGTAGCTGAAACGCGCTCATACTCAGGCTATCAACATCCATACCTACTAACAGAATAACAGCCAAAGGGTACGAGGCCATTTCACCACATACGCCGACTTTTATCCCTAGCATCTTGGCCTTTTGAACAATACGGTAAACTTCAGCGATGACCGCTGGATGGACGTGATTAAAGAGTGAGGCCACTCTTTCGTTGTTGCGATCAACCGCCAACAAATACTGAG
>JALRIU010000147.1 GCA_023255355.1 Pseudomonadales bacterium
ATAAATTGATGATCAATTTGACAACACAGCCAACAATGACTTGAAATATCGTGTCAGCATGTCCATAATGCGACCTCTTGTTATGATGGTCCATATTGGTCCTCTCGCAATGATAACTAGGGAACCCAGCCAGGCCCGGAAGGGAGCAACTGTACTTAGTAACTCATGTGCCGGGATGTGGCTGATATGGATCATCTCCAGACTTCTCTTTTTTACCACGCGTGTTATCCTTTAGCTAACAAGGAGCACATATGGACCCGTTAGAAAATCTCATTATTACCTATTGGCCACAAGCCGTAAGTTTTGGCCTAAAACTCGTTATTGCACTAACCATCTTCATTATGGGCAAAATCATTGCCGGTTACGCGCGTTCATTAATCTCTAGGGGTTTGGAACTTAGACTGGTAGATCCCACGATCGGAAAATTTATCGGCAATGTTTCTTACTACATGCTTTTGATGTTAGTCATTGTCATTGTTCTGAGCCAATTGGGTGTGCAAACAGCTTCTTTGGTCGCTGTGATGGGGGCCATGGGTTTAGCTGTCGGCTTAGCACTGCAAGGTTCACTATCCAATTTCGCCAGTGGTGTTTTATTGATCCTTTTACGACCCTGTAAAATTGGCGACTATGTAGAGGCGGGCGATGTAGCAGGCACCGTCGAAGCCATTGATATTCTAGCGACCACTTTAATTACTCCTGATAATAAGCAAATCCTAGTTCCTAACTCTGCCATCATGAATAAGGCTATCGTTAACTACTCAGCTAAACCTACTCGCCGTGTTGATTTAATCATTGGCGTAGCCTATGACACTGATTTGGCAAAAGCAAAAGCGTTGTTGCTATCGTTAACCGCTGCAGATAGTCGTGTTCTTGAAGATCCATTGCCATTGGTCGGTGTGAAAGAGCTAGCAGATAGCTCAATTAACTTTTTAGTTAGGTTTTGGGTGGCGCGGGAAGAATATTGGAATGTGCAATTTGATTTGCAACAACTGATTGTCGAAGAATTCGCGAAAAACGATATCACCATTCCATTTCCACAAATGGACGTACATTTCTCAAAAGAAGGCTAATACGGTCGTGTATGCAGGCGATTACCTATGTATAATTGCCCTACAAAAATATAAAGAGTCGATATGAGTTATCAAGTATTAGCACGTAAATGGCGCCCTAAAAGATTTCGTGAAATGGCGGGGCAGGAACATGTTCTGCAAGCTATTATTAATGGCCTCGATCATGACCGTCTACATCATGCCTATTTGTTTACCGGTACACGCGGAGTTGGTAAAACTACCATTGCACGTATCTTTGCAAAATGTCTCAATTGTGAAAGTGGGGTAAGTTCTGAGCCCTGTGGCACATGCGATTCATGTACAGAAATTAATGAAAATCGTTTTCTGGATTTGATTGAAGTCGATGCCGCCTCTCGCACTAAAGTAGAAGATACCCGCGAGTTACTCGAAAACGTTCAATATGCTCCGACCAAAGGTCGCTACAAGGTATACCTTATTGACGAAGTTCATATGTTGTCGAACAGTAGTTTTAACGCTCTGCTTAAAACTCTCGAAGAACCGCCACCACATGTTAAATTTTTGCTAGCCACCACTGACCCACAAAAATTACCTGCCACGGTTTTATCACGTTGTTTGCAGTTCAATTTAAAAAATTTGAGTCCTGAAAGAATTGTTACCCATCTAAAGGATGTCCTATCACAAGAAATGGTTCAGTTCGATGAGTCTGCCCTTTGGATGCTAGGTAGAGCAGCTAATGGCTCAATGCGCGACGCGCTTAGTTTGACCGATCAAGCCATCGCATTTGGTTCTGGCAAAGTATTAGAGGCTGACGTATCAAGTATGTTGGGCACAATAGACAATAGTTATATTGTTAATATGCTCAATGCTCTAGGAAATAACGACGGCAACGCGCTTCTCGCAGCCGTTGATCATATGTCTGAACACTCTCCAGATTATGAAGCCGCATTAGAATCTATACTTATTCTTTTGCATCGTATTACAGTGGCGCAAATTGCGCCAAATGCTGTAGATAATTCTCAGGGCGACAAGGAACTCGTTTTAACACTAGCGCAAACGATCAGCGCTGCAGATGTTCAATTATTCTATCAACTTGGATTACACGGTCGGCGCGACCTGCCATTAGCACCCGATGCACGAAGTGGTTTTGAGATGTGTTTATTACGCATGATGGCATTTAGACCACAAACTGCGGACGTAAACACCTCAGCACAACCTATGCCTGTCGTTAAGGCAGAGGATTTATCTGTAAAAAAGTCTGAACCCGTCAGCACAGCCGCTGCTGCGTTGGCGGAGGAACTTGCCAGTAAAACACAAACCACAGCTAGCTTGTCAACCAATACTCAGCAAGCAAAAACAACAGAAAAAGTTGAGACTGATAATGAGATCAAGCCAGCAATTTCAGCTCTAGATATGCTTTCGCAGACCTCTGAAGTTGAACATGTATCTTCCCCAACTTCAGCTACCATCGATGAAGAGACAGTACCCTTCGAGATCGAAGAACAACCCGCTGAAGAGAGTGAATTAAGCGACGTAATCTACGTTGAAGAGATGTTGGCAGATAGATACCCCGAGCCAGATGTTACACAGATTAATCCTGCGGCTGAAGACCTTCAAACAATAGATATCGCTGAATTGACAGTTACTTCGTGGCCTCATATTTATAAAAAACTGGATTTGAGTGGCGTAGCAAAGTCTGTTGTTTCGCACTGCGCTTTAGTTAGTGTGAACGATGAATGCGTAAATTTTGTACTTGATGACGGTAATGCTGGGCTATTCAATGCATCATATAATCAACGCTTGGAAGAAAGCTTAGGGCGACTTTTTGGTGTTCAATGTCGTGTGGAAATAACCATTGGGCAAACGTCTTCACAAACTCCTGCAGAATTGATGTTGGCTGAGGCGGCTGAAAGATTGCGTAACGCCACAGCATTGATAGAAAATGATCCCAATGTGCAGGCATTGATGAACCAATTCGATGCCACGATATTAAACGATACCATTGAAGCATTTACGGAGAAGTAACTTGAAATTTGGTGATTTAGGCGACTTGATGAAACAAGCGCAAGCGATGCAAGAAAAAATGGCTGAAGCTCAAAACGAACTTGCCAAACGCGAAGTCGTTGGTCAGTCTGGCGCCAGTTTAGTCAAAGTAACAATGAATGGCCGTCACGATGTTAAACATACAGAAATTGATGCTAGCCTGTTATCTGAAGATAAAGAGATCCTTGAAGATCTTTTGACCGCTGCTGTTAACGATGCTGTTCGTAAAGTTGAAGAAATGAATCGCGATTCAATGAAAGATTTAACCGGTGGGATTCCGATGCCCGAAGGTTTTAAATTTCCCTTTTAGAGAAAACTATGGCCTTTAGCCCCCTAATTGTTCAATTAATAGAAAGCTTACGCTGTCTACCTGGTGTAGGTCCTAAGTCTGCCCAGAGAATGGCCATGCATATTTTAGAGCATGACAGAGAGCGTGGTCAGCAACTGTCTAATGCACTTGCAGCAGCAGTTGAGGCAGTAGGGCAATGTGAGTCCTGCAGAATGCTGACTGAGGACTCGCTATGTGAAATCTGCATCAGTATTAAACGGGAAGAGAGTTTACTGTGTGTCGTTGAACAACCCTCAGATGTATTAGCTGTCGAATCATCTGGTACCTACAGAGGAAAGTACTTTGTATTGATGGGGCACTTATCACCCATTGATGGCATCGGGCCTGATGAATTAGGTCTTGATCAATTGCAACAAAAGGTCAGTAACCAAGTGGTAGAAGAGGTGATAATTGCTACAAACCCAACAGTCGAGGGTGAGGCAACGGCCTATTATATTGCTGAACAGCTCAAAAGCTCGGGCGTTAAAGTCAGCCGTATTGCGCATGGCGTTCCATTAGGTGGCGATTTAGATCTTGTTGATATGGGGACTTTGGCTCATGCATTTAAAGGAAGGACAACGCTTTAATGGTTGATTGGATTTGGATTGAAGATGATGCCACGCTTGCTGAACACTGCCAGCGTTGGAGCCAATTAGACCATATTGCCTTGGATACAGAATTTATTCGTGAAAGAACGTTTTACCCCATCGCTGCGTTGATTCAAATTAATGATGGCAAACAAAATTATCTGATTGATCCAACCATTATTGATGACTTGTTACCCCTCAGAGACTTACTAAGTCGATCCGAAACCATCAAGGTGATGCACTCATGTTCAGAGGATTTAGAGGTTTTTAGTTGTTTATTGGATTGCCATGTTGAGCCACTAGCCGATACACAGATTGCCGCAGCAGTATTGGGAATTAGCCCCGCCATAGGCTATGCCAACCTATGCAAGGAGTTACTCGATGTTGATTTGGATAAAGGTGAAACACGATCTAATTGGTTAAACAGACCGCTAACTGAATCACAATGTCATTATGCTGCGCTCGATGTTGAGCACTTGTTACCATTATTTGATATTTTGATTGACCGTTTAGAATAGGTCTATCTAAAACAA
>JALRIU010000048.1 GCA_023255355.1 Pseudomonadales bacterium
TCGACAGTATGAGTTTGGACGCCTAAATCTAAATTACACTGTGACCAGTAAACGTAAATTAAAAGCATTGGTAGATGCTGGTCATGTGTCAGGTTGGGATGATCCTCGTATGCCTACTGTGAGTGGAATGCGTCGTCGTGGTGTCACGCCAGCTGCCTTGAGGAAGTTCTGTGAAATGATCGGTGTTACCAAGTCCGACGGTGTTGTCGAGATGGCGATGCTAGAACATGCGATTCGCGATGACCTCGATAAAAATGCTCCTCGTGCAATGTGCGTGCTACGTCCCTTAAAGGTTACGTTAACCAATCTTGCCGAAGATCATGTTGAGTGGGTCAGTGCTGCAGGTCACCCCAATCGTGATGATCTGCCAGAGCGTCGTATCCCAATAACTCAGTCTGTATTTATTGATGCTGAAGATTTTCGGGTGGAAGCCAATAAAAAGTACAAGCGCTTGGTGCTTGGTAAGCGTGTTCGTTTACGTAACGCCTACGTTATTGAGGCAGATGATTATGTAGCAGATGCCGAAGGAAATGTCATTGAAGTCAAAGCCCGCATTATCGAGGGGACTATTGGTAACGACCCTGAGGATGGTGTTAAACCAAAAGGTGTAATTCAATGGGTTTCTGCAACTCAACATGCCACCTTTGATGTGCATTTGTATGAGCGTTTGTTTAATTGTGAATCGCCAGATGCAGATGATGACTTCGTAAAAAATCTTAATGCGGACAGCTTACAGATCTTAAAAAACTGTGTGGGTGAGATTGGTTTAAATGATGCAGAGGTAGAAAAAGCCTATCAATTTGAACGTGAGGGTTATTTCTGTCGTGATAGTGGAAGTGAGTCGCTAGTATTTAATCGTACTATTGGGTTGCGCGATGTTTGGGAAAACAAGGACTAATGACAATCTCTCTCTCGCTTTACAATACGTCTACTCGTCGCAAAGAGCCTTTTGTTCCTGGCGATAAACAGCATGTCAAAATGTATGTTTGCGGGCCGACTGTCTATAATTTTATCCATATCGGCAATGCTCGTCCCGCCGTCGTTTTTGATGTGGTTTTTCGTCTGTTGCAACGTCTGTACCCGCAAGTGAGTTATGCGCGCAATATTACCGACGTTGACGATAAAATCATCAAGGCTGCAGCCGAACTGGGTGAGCCAATCAACACGATTACAGAACGATTTACCGATGAATACCTCGCGGACATGGTCTCGCTAGGTAATATCGAACCAACCATGACACCTAAAGCAACAGACCATATTGGCGACATGATCGCGATGGTTGAGGCCCTTGTCGCTAAGGGACATGCCTATGAGACAGAAGGACACGTATTGTTCGATGTGCAATCGATGGCTATCTATGGTGAATTGTCGAATCGCTCATTGGATGAAATGTTGGCCGGTGCTCGTGTTGAAGTTGCCTCCTACAAGCGCTATGCAGGGGATTTTGTGTTATGGAAGCCTGCAGCAGCGTCCGATGTAGGTTGGCAAAGTCCCTGGGGCTATGGCCGCCCAGGCTGGCATCTAGAGTGTTCTGCAATGATCGAGCGACACTTAGGTGAAACAATCGATATTCATGGCGGTGGACGCGATCTAATCTTTCCTCATCATGAAAACGAAGTAGCTCAAAGTTGTTGCGCTCATGACGGTAAGCAATTTGTGCGATATTGGATGCATAACGGCTATATTAATATTGATGGCGAAAAAATGGCTAAGTCGGCAGGCAACTTCCGTACCGTGCGTGAATTGCTTGGCCATTACAGCGGTGAAGTTCTTCGTTTTACATTGTTAAATGCACACTATCGTTCTGAATTAGACTTTTCTATTGACGCACTCAATCAAGCGAAGGCGAGTTTAGATACATTATATGGCTTTTTACGAGAGGCCAGTGACGTTGAAATTACTGAGTGTGACATTAGTGATACTGCGTTTTTTGCAGCAATGTTAGATGATATTAATACGCCACAAGCAATAAGCGAAATGTATGCTTGGGCCAAGCTG
>JALRIU010000221.1 GCA_023255355.1 Pseudomonadales bacterium
CTTTATTGCCTGCCTTAGCGCCTGCCCCAAATTCAGAAATTTGAATCGGTTTTTCAAACACTGAAGAGATCGTCATATTGGCCATATGCTTGAACATGATTGGACGTAATTCTCCCTCAGTAACACCCATAGACTTCTTAATAAAGGCAGAGTAATACCAACCAAAATATTCGTTGTAAGCAACAATATCGGTAATTTCACCCAAGGGATCATCAATAATGTGATGATAAGGGTCGGTTGCGCTAGGCACATCACCGGTTTGTTTGTCTAAAAACGCTTGGAATTTAGCACGTGTTTCTGGGCTTGAGTCTTTATCGACCGCACCAATGGCCGCAGTATGCTTAGCAATTTTACCGAACGCATTCATGCCACCAAGTAATGCTGCGCTGACTAAGCGCGAGTCATCCATTGCACGCACATCATCTATTAGCGTACCGAGAAACGCCATTCTAGGTTCTGAATAGGGTGTCTCATTGGCCACCGACCACACTACAACAGATGCACGGTTCCAATCACGTTTTACTAGGCGCTCCATTTGGTCACGGGCTATTGCCAGGGTTTGAGGATTTTCCCAAGAGATATTCCAATAAACTGGTACCTCTTCCCACAACATAATGCCCATACGGTCTGCAACTTTGGCCATATAGCGAGAATAAGGATAGTGAGCAGCACGAACAAAGTTAACGCCGAGCTCTTTGGCCTCAGTTAGCAAGCGTTCTACTTGGGCTTCGCTGTAGGCAACACCTGGTTCACCAATAGGCTCTTCATGTGTCGATACCCCTTTAAACTTGATAGGCTCGTCGTTCAGATAAATTTTGGTACCACGGGTTTCGATATGACGAAAACCAATCGAATCATGTAAACGATCATTTGCCGCGACAATTTCAACATCATAAAGTTTAGGATTTGCAGGCGACCACAATTCAGGCTTAGCAGCAATGTTTAAAACCGCTTTACCGTCATAATCTAATTGTGCAGAAGTAGACACGTTTAATTCAGGAATCAAAACTTCAACCTGCTGACCTGCAAGGCCTACTGTTTCAATATCTACAGCGATTGTTTGATAACTACCTTTAGGTAGACGCACTTTAGCATTTTGAATATAGGCCGCAGGGGTTTTGACCAACGCAACGTCTCGAGTTAAACCGCCATAGGGCCACCAGTCGGTTCTAAATGTAGGTACTGATTCAGTATCAAGGGCGTTACTGATACGCACCATCAAATCGTTTTCACCGGCAACCATGGCATCTGTCACGTCGAATGAAAATGGTACATAACCACCAACATGCTCACCAACTGCCTCGCCATTCATGAAAACTTGAGCAGTGAAATTTGCACCGCCAAACCACAGGTGTAATTTTTCGCCTGCAGCCAACTCAGGTTTTGTGATTTTTTTGTTGTACCACATAAAACCTTGATAAAAGAAATAACGCTCATGCTGGGTATTAAAATCGCCGGGAACACGGACTGTATCTGCGATATCAAAGTCGTATTCAACAAGGGTCATACCATCAATATTTTTGGCGTTATCAACATAAGAACGGCGACCGCCTGGGGCCCCAGAATCCATAGGATCAGGAATGATGTGCCAATCACCGTTTAAGGAATACATTTGACGCGAATCGATCCAACCAAGTACCGGTTCAGCATCAGGATAATTAATCACTGCCGCAGCAAACAAACCCTCTTCAGCTTTGCGCTTAGCTGGTTTTTCCTCTGCCGCTACAGCGATAACCGCTGTCGCCGCAAGGGCGACAGCAATTAACACAGCGACAATATTTCTAAACTTTTGGAATGTCATATTATCACCTCAGCCTACATTAGAAGTTGTAACGTAGACGGATACCCATGTAACGATCTGCACCTCTTGGAACATAGTGAGCCAAGGCCTCCTTACCGTTACCAAGGAAGTTACGGAAGTTACCGATACCCGTGTTGTAGTATTGATCAGTGACGTTATTAACAAACAATGTAACGCGGTACTTATCGTCCAAATCAGCAACACCTAGGTTGATATTCGCTGTACCGTAGGCTCCCTGAGTAGACTCTGGGTCACCTTTGATGTCATAGAACGACTCACTTTGCCATTGGTATGCCAAGCTTGAGAAAAACTCTAAGTTGGTATCAGAGATCGGTTGATTATATTCCAAGGCAAATGCACCTTTCAGGTCTGGTGAGTTAGCCATCTCTTTACCACTAAGATCTTGCAAACCATTCACACATCCTTGGGCTGCAGTTTGTCCAGACCAACATTGGGCACCCTTCCAAGAATCAATATCAGCCTTGGTATAAGCAAAACCACCGGTCAACATCCAGTTTTCGGTTAACAATGCACGCACATCCACTTCTAGACCCTTTGTGGTCATCTTACCGACGTTGTTGAGTACCATTACTAGTGCACCATCAACTAAAATCGCTGACTGGGCCTGGAAATCATCAAATGAGCTATAGAACAACGCACCATTCAATTCAACGCGACCATCCATAACAGTGGTTTTCATACCTAACTCAAAGTTATCAACGGTTTCTGCTTCTACTGGGTTATCCGCAGTCAACTGGTTAAATGAAGAAGTAATATCATATCCACCAGCTTTGTAACCTTGCGCATAGCTTGCATAAATCATCGCATCATCAGTTGGATTGTGTTCGATAGACACTTTTCCGAAAAACGCATTATCGCTGTCATCTGCTTTGAATTGCGCGCCAGAAAGATTGTTTTGGAACTCAACACCAAACTTTTCGTTGTTGTAACGTAGACCAACACTCAAATTAGTTTTTTCAGATAAAGCTTTATCAAACTGTGCAAATAATGCTGCCGATTCAGACCAAGTAGCTGCTTCCCAATTTGACGCAAATACTGGACCACGTTGGAAACCACGAGTGCTGTCGATATCGGTAAAGTAAGCACCTACAACATATTGGAATTCAGCGTTAGCAGGTGAGTTGATGCGCAATTCTTGTGTAAATTGCTCAGTGCTGTAAGGACCATATTGATTCAACGTGAAGTTTTCATGAGGAATCAAGCTAGTCGACCAGTTATAGTCCCATTCGCGAATGGCGGTTACCGAGGTAAGCTCATGCTCACCCATGGCATATGTCAACTTTAAGCTATAAGCAGTATCTTCACTTTTACTGTACGTCGCATCTTCTTGGGTTTGATTTTGACGAATCGAACGGTTGTCATCACCGGGGGTGATCCCATTGGTCAATACAGAATAACTACCACCAGCGATGACAGCCGCTTCAGGGCTCAACGAATTGAAAACAGCTATACAGCAGTTACTTTCTGATTCGTTACGTTCTGCAATAATTGTCGCCGTTAGATCTTCAGACGCATCAAATACTAATTTTGCACGGTAACCTTGATCTTCTTGACCGTTGAGCATGTGACCCGTAGTTAAGTTTTTGATATGGCCATCGCGATCTTTGTTATAAGCAGTGATACGAATACCGGCACTCTCAGACAATGGAGTAGAGACCATGGCTTTAACACCTGTCTCGTCATCGTCTGTTGCTAGTACTTCGATACTGCCTTCAAATTCTTGGCCAGGGTTATTGGTGTGAACACTGATCAAACCAGCAGAAGCGTTTTTACCAAACAAAGTGCTTTGTGGCCCACGCAATACTTCGATCGCAGCAACATCATTTAATGCGTTAAAGAATGAACCTGCACGTGGCACAGGGACATCATCAACGATCAAAGCAACTGAAGGCTCGATACCGACCGAATAAGCATAGGTACCAATACCACGCATGCTCACTGGGTTTTCGTTTGTGTTACCACCGGTTGTGGTGATAGTCAGTGATGGTGACGCCTTGGCAAGGTCACCAAAGTCTTGAACGCCCATGGCCTCCAAGTTTTCAGCCGTGAAAGCTGATACTGCAACCGGAACGTCTTGAACGCTCTCGGCACGTTTTTGTGCAGTAACAACGACTTCTTCTAATTGCAAAGTATTTTGGGCCTGAACAGCACCAGTTGCGAATACACCTGCAATTGCTAAACCTAAGATTTTTTTACGTTTGTTCATTTTATGCTTACCTAAGTTATGAAAATGATATGCAAGTTACCCTGTATTTTTAAATTGGTAAGGCCACTTGATGGCCTGACTTTATACCCAAACTTACAACTGGTCAACAAATAATCAATTTTTTTTTCATTTTTTTAATATGGAGGCAAAAAGTGCTGGCAAAAAATAGCTCCTGCATTTTTTGCACTTCCGCCATCCTTGGCGGTCGAGTGCTTAGTGGTGGGTGCTGGGTGATATCTTTGTATTTAAAGCAGTAGGCAAAATTATAAAAAAAAGGCGTCCTAAGACGCCCAAAAACTCTATAACAGAGGAAACAAATCTAAGGTGTGGTGTGCAGCCACATGACCTGGTAGGGGGCCAGTTGGATATAATGTTCCGACTGGGTGCCCACGGTAAAACCATTGATTAAATCGCGGGCGTATTTAGCAGGGGCTAGCTTCTCTAAAATAGAGGGCTCAACCCACTGCTCGTTCTCGCTGAAGTTGCACAAACACAACAGCTTGTCGCCGCCTGAAACGGCGCGAAGATAGGCGAAGCAGTGCTCACTACCGGTCTCGTAAACCTGAGTACGTGCATCGCCAAAGACGGGCATTGATTTGCGCAACGCAATCATATGCTTAAGACCTGTAAATACTCGATTTTGAACAGTACCCATTGTCTTGGCTAAATCTTTATTTGCCTCGGTGACCTCGGGACGATTCACCCAGCGGGCATCGTGAACCTTGGTGACGTCTTTAGCAAAACTGTAATCATTGAGCATGGCCAATTCATCGCCCTGGTAAAGCAAAGGCACACCGCCAATACTCATGATAATACTGTGAATCATTAAGATACGACGCTCAGCCAACCAAACTTGGTGGCTATCACCTCTTTCTAAAGCTTTTTCTAAACCGCACAATGATGCAAGCGAGCCGCAAACTCGGCAGTCACCATTTTCGGGATTAAACTGAAAGCCTAACCCTTTAGCAAATGAACCATCAAATTGATCGGTATAAAACTTATTTAAAAACAAACGGTGGTCGTAGCCATTAATACCAATAAATTTGGCATCGCGGTCATCAAATGTCCAACCAATATCGTCATGGCAACGCACATAATTGACCCAAGTGGCACCACTATCAGTATGCAAACGGTAACTCAAACTTTTTGTCATTAGATTGGTCTGGCGTGTCGCTAAACCTTCCCAAATCAATGCCATTAGTAGTGGATTGTAGGATAACTGGCATTCTTTGGGACTGATGTATTGAATTACTTCATCTGGGTGAACGATGGCTTCTGACTTAAACACCACAGCAGGTGCTGCTATACGTAAACAGGTATTAAAAGCCTGAATAAGTCGATGCGCATTTGGCTGATTCTCACAGGTTGTGCCCATTTCTTTCCAGATAAAGGCCAACGCATCAAGGCGTAAAACATCACAACCAACGTTTGCCAAATAGAGCATCTCACCAACGATTGCGCGAAAAACTTCAGGATTCGAATAGTTCAAATCCCATTGGAAATTATTGAAAGTGGTCCATACCCAGCGGCCATCCTCGATTTGTGAAAAGCTGCCGCGGCGAACCGAAGGGAAAATCTCGCGCAAGGTGCGCTCGTATTGATCAATCTGGACGCGGTCGTTGAACATGTAATAGTAATTACTACAAACCTCATCACCTGCTTTAGCTGCTAGGGCCCATTCGTGTTCATCGGAGGTATGATTAAACACAAAATCGAGCACCATACTCATGCCAAACTCAGCCATAGCTTCGGCAAGTTCGCGCAAATCGTCCATGCTACCTAGGCGAGGATTAACTGTACGATAATCTGATACTGCATAACCGCCGTCGCTGTCACCCTCAGGTGCCTTGTAAAGCGGCATAAGGTGTAAGTAAGTCACACCCAAATCAGCGTAATAAGGCAGTTTGTTACGTAGGTCCTGTAGATCTTCAGCAACAAGATCAACATAGACAGCCATGCCAACCATTTTTTCAGATTTAAACCAACGAGGATCAGCAATGCGCTGCATATCTTTATGACGTAGAGGCTCACTGCGATCGATAAAACCTTGAGTTAAAGTAGCAACTAGTGATGGTAGGTGCTTTGTCGCTTCTTCATCGCCATAAACTCCCGACAGCAACGTTTGTAAAACAGGTAAATACTGGTCTAGACGCTCTCTAAACTCAGCACAGCCTGCTTTACTTTTGCTACTTTTAACAGCTTTATCAAAAGCTGCTTGTAAGGATTTATCTACGCCCATTTACAATCTCAACAAATAATAGAGGGAAGGGATCCCAAATTAGTGGCGACAAAGATAGCAAGAGATGCAACCGGTTGCAAGCATTTTTACAACCGATTGCTATTTTATAATTGGACTTTTAGCACGACTGAGACAACAATGATTTTGAGGTAGCCCACTATGATTTTTTATCAATATATAGACAGCCCATTTGGCGAAATAACGTTAGTTAGTGATGAGCAGCATCTATTAGGTTTACTTTTTGGACACTCGCTTGAAACACGTTATACAAAGCGTATAGCCAAATTATCAAAAACACTGGTTGAAGACTGGAAATGTGGCAGTGCCACTGTCATCGAAGACACCAAGAAACAGCTATTGGAATACTGCGAAGGAAAAAGACAGCACTTTCAACTACCCCTAAAATTATTGGGCAGTGAATTTCAAGTCAGTGTATGGCAGGCCTTACTTGCTATACCTTTTGGAAAGACACAAAGCTATAAGCAAATTGCAGCGACAATTGGCAAACCAAGTGCTGTGCGAGCGGTAGCAAATGCAAATGGAGCAAATGCTATAGCTATTATCATACCTTGCCACCGAGTTATCAGTAGCGATGGATCGATTGGAGGCTATTCAGGCGGCATCGATAAGAAACAAGCGATGCTGAAGATAGAGGGACGGGAGTTAGTAAAGAGTGACTAACGATTAACGAGTCGTGACTCGAGACTAACCACCCCCATCAAAACCATCCAATGCGGCTCCGAGACAGGCATTACCGATAAACGCCCTCTTTTACCAACCAGCAAAAAACCTTCTAATTCTGGCATGGCCTTGAGCTTGGCGAGCGGCACAATCTCTTTAAATTTTGAGTCATACACCATATCCACTGAACTCCACCGCGGATTTTCTATAGAGGCCTTCGCATCAAAATAAGGGCTAGCTGGGTCAAACTGGGCAGGATCATCATAGGCTTCTTTAACAACAGAAATAATCCCGGCCAAGCCAATTTCTGCACACGAAGAATGATAAAGCAGTACCTGATCTCCAGTACGCATTTCACGCATAAAATTACGCGCCTGATAATTACGCACACCATCCCAACGAATAGGCTTTGATGACTTTGCAAAGTCATCAATACTGCATTCATCCGGTTCACTTTTTACAAGCCAGTACGCCACTTCATATGCCTTTATTTGCTAATAGTTTTTCTATTATTTTTGCCATGTCCGCATCACTAAGATCACATCTTACAACGCTGGAGCTACATAAATTGAGCGCATTTATTGGCTCTTGATGCTTTTCTTGTAACATCTTAAGCGCGCGCCCATCACCTTGTCCGATAATATCTAAGCCTGCCATCGGGCTCAGCATGCCGGCGCTTTCCCAAACTGGAAGCTGTGCAACATTATGCAGCGCAGTAAGTAGTTTGGGGCCGATAAATTGAGGTGGTACAGACTGAGTATTTTCGCGCAGCAAGCGCTCTGCAGTATCAGCGTAAAAAGGCAAAAAACTATCGTTTCGAGTAAACAGCATCGCTGCGTTGTGTACTTTGCGATAATTCTTCAAAACGCCATTGTCATTCAATTGTTGCCAGTTCTCGCGACCGACAGCGCAACTGGCTGTTGGCAAGACGAATTGATCAACGTTGACAACTAATACATCCGCATCAAGCCAAACCACAACGTCGTGCTGGCTCAATAAAGATTGAGCTAGTTTGAGTCTTGCCAAATCACTTTTGATAACAAGACTTATATCCTGACGTAGCCATATATCCTCAGGGAGATAGCCAAACAATGCATCGCCAACAAATTCGTAATGGTACCCGCAGTGTTTCGACCATGCCTTAACACTGGCAAGGCAATCAACTAACCATGAATGAGGTAATGGTGAACGATGAGACTGAATAACCTTAATCGACATTTATGGTGAGCGATACCAAATTGCTGATGAATATGCTCGTTCCTGCTGGATCAACTCGGCACCCTCTGGAAGCTCAGCGGCAAATCTTACTCGGTCATAAAGTGGCCAGCGCGGCGTAGGGATTTCCAATACGCGAACATAATAAAAAGCATTTTGCGCAGCATCAAAATTAGGATCTTGCCAGAGCACGGATAACGATTCAGCACCTATGGCATTGGTGTAAGTTGCGTGAGCCATATCTACGGTATTGCCCACCGCGGGGATATTACCCTCACTATCAACCAAACGTCGTTCTGCATCACTCCAAGCAACATTATAAATGCGCTCTTGAGTATCACCATTGCTATCAACCCAGCCCTTTATGACTTGAACTCTATCCAAGTTTGCGCCTTCGGGGTCCTTGCCAGCAAAAATCAATAATTTCGGAGCAACTCCTTGAGCATGCGCAGTTAATTCCCCCCCCATTGGAACACCCTTTTGATAGGCGAGATCGAGCCAATTAGCTTGCTGCAAAATATTATCTTGATAATCATAACCACCGAATACTCGCAATTTGATGCGTGTTCCAGTGGTACCATAGACTTCGCGTTTTTGCATGGCCTCAAAAATTGCTTCACGGCTATTTTCACGGGCCCACACAGCAGCAAATCCACCAGCTTGATATTGCCAACCGATGCGTTTGAGATCAGGCTGGTCATTTGTTGGACTTCGTTTTGTGGTTAATTTAGCCCGCTCAGACCCTGGCAATACGGCACCATGTTTGCCCCAAAAATTATCCTCTTCTGAGGTTGATAAACCTGTATGAGAGTCGGTTGAACCAATGACACCAAATTGATAAGGATTCAATGTGGTCTGCTCTTCAATGACCAAACCCTGTTTTAGCGCCTCTCGAATATACTCACCAGCACGCATGTTCGCTTGCTCATTGTTTTCGAGTGTCAGGTTGCCAATATCCCAGCCTGTTTTTCCAAAATTAGCAAACTCGTCTGTATTGGATAGCACGGGGTGACTTTCGCTATCGCCTTTAATTTGAGTAATCTCAACCACTGGTTCCCAACGCTTTCGCTGTTCTAAATAGTTTTGAGACAAGGGGCTATCGATGGTGTTTAATGGAAACATAAAACCACCGGATAAATTGCTGTTGTGCGGAATGGCGAGCAATTGGCCACCGGTTTTTTGTTGGTAACGCGTCATCCATCGCCACAGATCTTCTGGCTGATTACCAAGATACGATGAAAATGGCAGCATCTGGCTAGCTTTAAGAGCATCGTCTTTATAAACGACTACGCGATGCAAGTTATCTCCAGCAGGGTGGGAAGACCATTCGAAGCCAATCAGCGCAGAAAAAACACCGGGCTGATTGAATTTATCGGCGAGCTCAGTACTTTTTTGCCAAGCATCTGCCGTTAAGGTTTTGACAACCTCGGGACTACGAAGAATTGCCGGCCCAGAACCAGCTCCCATTTGGGCAATCAATTGGCTCATTACGCGCATCGCAGCCCTAGGGGACTCACTGCTTTTTGCACGGATTGCCAAAATGTCTTGATCATCCTTTAAAAGCGGATGCTCAAGATTGTTGAACATACCGTAGGCTTCTGCATGATCTGCGATGACTAAGAAATCCAAAGGCCTTTTTAATTGAGCAGGCTGGCCATTTTTGGCTGTGACTATCTCACCACGCGCAAAGCGATACGCGCCTTCGACATCGACTGCCCCACCAAAAACAACTGCATCGCCAGAATTATCCGTATGCAGATGGGTATCTCCCCATAACAATGTGTTGGCATATTCGGCCATTGCACTGCAGGAGATCAGACTAGAAAGTATTAAAACAGCGGTTTTTGAATTCATTTTTTTTACTCTTATTAGAGAGAATCATACTAACAAAGCTAACTGCTAATGCGATATCGAATTTAGCCATGGAGAATGACTTTTCTTAATTATAGTTTCAAGAACTTCGAAGCAAATATTACGTTGAGTTATTTGCTAATTAGCGAAACCTTAACTACCTTTAAACGATAAATATTTTCTTTCTGGCCATTTATCATATGCAGACCAACTACCTCCAAAAATGGCTTGTTTTGTCATTGACCTTTATACCGCTGATTTTGGGGATTATGTGGCTTATTGAAAAGCTCCATAACGAACCTATTAAAGATGCTCTTCTTTATCAACAAGAACAAAACCTAAACGCTCAAGGACAAAAATTTCTGGATACCATTCAATGGTACGGCCAAGACACGCTTGCTTTAAGTAGAATTCTCACTAGTCTTGATACCTCTCCTGAGAATTTATCCCTCGCCAGATCTGCCATGTTCGAGACAATTAATAGCAAATCCGAGATGCTAGAGCTAAGTCTTTTTAACCTGCAGGGCACTGAAATTTTACGTTTTGATAGGAACAACCAACAGGTATCTGAAAAACCGATTAATCAGTTACAAAATAAGTCAAACCGTTACTACCTTATAAATCGTAACAACCTCGCGATAGGGAAAACATATTTCAGCCAAATCGATTTGAATGAAGAACTAGGCATCGTCGAGCAACCTCATACTGAAGTTATTCGTTTTTTAACGCCTGTCGTCAATGACCAACAAAAAGTCACTGCCTATTTAAAAAGTAAAATGTCTAGTGTCCACCTATCTGAAGCACTTTTAGGAGAGACCGCAGCCAACGAATTTTCAAATATCTTTCTTGTAACCCGCAATGGTCACTACATTGCCCACACAGACAGCTACCGCCGCTGGGGCTGGCAAATAAACGCACAAAACGAGCAGGCTGTATCTAATGAGTTCCCAAATGCATGGCGAGCCATTCATTCCAACACCAAAGGAATGATTGACATCGATGGCTATACTTTTGTTTATAGCACACTTGGCACAATTTTTAATGCTGGTTTTATCGACAGTAACGACATCATACCCTTGCCCAATAGTGCAACAGGGGAAGCTGACTTATATCAAGCAAAAATCATTATCCAAATCGATCCTAAACTTTGGGAGTTACACTTGATAGGTCACTCCATCTCTGATTGGGCAGTAATTACATTTTTGTATCTCGCTTTATGCACCGTGTTGTTTTTCTATCTAAAGAGAAACCATGACGCGATTGAATTAATTAGACTAACCAAAATTGTTGAAAATACTCAAACAAACCTACTCACCAACCTAGGTAACGAAATTCGCTCACCGCTGAATAGCATGTTAAGTATTACCGATCTCTTGGAGGCCAATTCGCCAAGACAGCAGCGTCTCATTCAACACATGCGTCGATCTATTGCTCAATATGTTTCGCTTTTTACCAATCTTGCTACGGCACAACGCATCCAACAAGGCCAAATTGTGTTACAAAATGATCAAATACAGATCAGAGACATTGCCAATCCTTTGCGTGATATGTTTCAAGTAGCCACAGAAGCAAAGTCTCTTGAATTCAGTATTGATTATGATCATCTCAATAATACCCGTTTTAACGGTGATCAAAATTACCTGCAACTTTTGGTGTCGTCGCTTGTTGATAATGCCATCAAATTTACCGATAGAGGTTATGTCCGCGTTGAGTTTAGATTTGTTGACGATACGAGTGAGCAATTTCTTAAGATTGTTGTCGAAGACACGGGGCATGGCATGACGATGCAGCAAATTGATACGTTTAAGACACTATTTACCCAGGGTGAACCAGAGAGTAATCATAAACGTGAAGGTGTTGGTTCAGGGCTATGGATCGCCGATGAACTCATCAAATTAATGAAAGGAAAAATTCTCATTAAAAGCAACAGAGGCAAGGGAACAAGTATTACAATTAGTCTACCCAATGCAGCAAAACAGGCAGCTAAAGACGGTCGTGAAAGTAAGATTAGTTAACGCGAAATGTTAACCGTTTTTAGGGGAGACTGATTAGCTGAACGCTCTTCTAGTCCCTTATCGAAGACTGATAAAGAAATCACACCATTTAGCTCAGTGTATTCTTCTCTACGCATAAATTTATCAATGGCATCTGCAGCACTTTGTGCTGCAACATGAAAATATTGGCGACCAAATTGAGTATCTACATCGATACTAAATAATATTTCTCTACCATCTCTTTGCATAACAATTCTTCTAATATTTTACATGTTTATAAAATTATGAGTGGTTTGCAAATTGAAAGCAATAGACGATAGTCATACT
>JALRIU010000336.1 GCA_023255355.1 Pseudomonadales bacterium
CAAAATAAATCGTGTCATCAAAATTCCGAGCTCAATGATGAATCAAAGTTGGCTGGGCAGTGACCTATCTAATCGCGACATCACAAAAAGTACTGAAATTCTTGATCAATACACCTTTACGCTTATCTCGCAATACCAGCAAGATGGCCACACATTTTATCAAATCGAGGCAACACCAATGCCCGATGCGCCAGTAGTGTGGGGCAAAGAGATCCTTACAATTCGGGATGATTTTGTCATGCATGAACAGGCGTTTTATGATCAAGACATGGTCATTATAAAGACCTTAAAAACACTCAAAATTGACAACATCGATGGCCGAGCAGTGGCAACCCATATGCGGGTCAGCAATGCAGAAAAACCTAACCAATGGACCGACATGGAGATATTAAATACACAATTTAATATTGAGTTAGACGACAATACATTCACGCTGACCAATCTAAGGTCATTGGCCCCCTAATGAACCTGACTCTCTCGCTAGCGTGGCGAAACGTTTGGCGGCATAAACGTCGCACTTGGTTAACGACGAGCGCCATGACACTCTGCAATGTTGTGCTCATTTTTATGATGAGCCTGCAAGCCGGTAGTTACCTGAGCATGATCAACAATACACTTTCAATGTTTAGTGGTCATTTACAGGTGCAACACCCCCAATACCTTAACGACCCTAAACCGCGATATGCCATCACGAATGCGATACATATTGCAGACACACTTAGAAAACAAGGTATCAATGCCAGCACTAGAGGGATTGGGTTTGCTTTGATAAGCAGCGAAACTCGCGCTAAACCAATGCAAGTCATTGGCGTCGAAGAGCAATTCGAAGCTACCGTCTCTAATATTCCGGGTACGCTTCGCAAAGGAAATTACCTAACGTCTGATAATCCTTATGGTGTAGTGATTAGCGAACTTGCAGCCACTCTCTTACACGCTGACATCGGTAGCGAATTAACGTTATTGGGCAGTGGCCAAGATGATTCGTTTGCGGCCAGCATACTTACGGTAACAGGCATTTATGATAGCGGCATGTCAGATATTGACCGCAACATGATTTTTATCCGACTAGAAGACTTTCAGGACATTTTTAGTTTTGGCAAATCAGCCAGCCAGGTGGTGATCACTAGCGAGAGTATTTTTGACGTTGAATCACTAGCGAAACGTGTAGACGCTCTTATTGGCAAGGAACAAAACCTAGCCGTTGTAGAATGGAACGACCTTGTTCCCGGCCTTAAACAAGCCATCCAATCTGACATGATGAGCGCATTATTTATTTATCTTGTACTTATTATTGTTGTGGTATTTAGCGTTTTAAATAACCAATTAATGGCAGTACTTGAGCGACAACGTGAATACGGGATTCTCATTGCCCTTGGCGTCAGACCCAACAAGTTACTTTTTTTATTACTTATGGAAACCACAATTCTGGTGATGCTAGGGCTGATTATTGGCGTTACATTGGGCACAGCGATTGTTGAATATACCGCAAACGTCGGCATTGCTTTTGAAGGCATGGAAGAAATGAATGCCAAATTTAACTTGCCCGCCCGAATATTCCCAGCATTGCATCCACTGGTCATTTTAGCTGGCCCCTTATTGGTCGCCCTAGGCAGTATTCTTGCCACGCTTTACCCCGCATTTAAATTGCAAAGGCTCAGCCCGCTTGCCTCGAGGTACAAAGCATGAGCGCTAAACTTCCAATGAGAACAATGCTTTCCCTTGCTTCGCGAAACCTGCTACGAAACAAAGAACGAAGCGCCATTATGGCAGGGTCGTTGACGATTGCAGTGGCCGCTATGATTTTCTTGATTGCCATGATGCGCGGCATGATGGGTGATATGCAGACACAAACAATCAAAGGATTGCCTGGCGACATCCAAATACACCACCCCACTTATCGGAATGATCCAGATATTGAATATCATTTCAGCCCAACAAATGAGCATCTAAGATCGGTACTTAATAGTCCTTTAATTCGCGCATGGAGTGAGCGAATCAAAGTTAATGCGATGATCTCAAGTGAACGCGCCAACCGCGGCGTAGAAATCATAGCGTTCAATCCAGCACAAGAAGGCCGCGACGCTTATGGCAACATTAACTTGATCGATGGCCAATGGCTTGAGCAAGGTAGCGGCATTATTGTAGGTAAAGCACTGCTTGAAAAACTCGAAACAGATTTGGGCAAACGGGTTGTACTTATGACCCGAGCACTGGATGGTAATACTGCCGAAATAGGCCTACCAATTATCGGAGTTTATCGAGCAGAAATGCGTGCGAGCGAAGAGTCACAGATATACATTGCGTTAGATAAAGCCCAGCACTGGCTTGGTTTAGATAGCTATATTCATGAGATTGCAATCTATGTAAACGACCAACAACAGCTGAGTACGATCCAATCACAACTGCAACAAGCACGACCTGATCTTGAGGTAATGCGCTGGGATGAACTGATACCTTATTTAAGCACCATGCTAAAAACGTCTGACGCGATGATTACCGTGTTGATTGTGATTGTCTTCGTCACCCTATCCTTTGGCCTTGTAAACACCCTAGTGATGGCCATTTTTGAACGCACCAAAGAAATAGGTTTAATGCTCGCGCTAGGGCTAAAGCCGTTGCAGATTAGTTTATTAATTATGAGTGAAATGCTGGTCTTATTACTTTGCGGGCTTTTCCTAGGTGATATTATCGCCAGTTCTATTTTGTATCTTCTTAGAGACGGCATAGATCTAAGCCAATTTGCTGACGGGCTTGCCATGATGGGTGTCAGTGCTTCATTAACGCCTATATTTAAATTGGATGACATTATTCTGTGCAACAGTATTGTGATACTTTTGGGCCTGGCGAGTAGCCTTATACCTGCTTGGAAAGCTTCTCATCTTAAACCAATAGAGGCACTTTATCGTGACTAAAGATTCATCACTATATGCTGTGCAGTGCCGCAACCTTTGCCGCCATTATCAACAGGGCGAACAAACCATTATGGGCTTGGATAACGTAAATATAGATATCCAAGATGGTGAGTTTATTTGCTTAACAGGTCCCTCAGGCTCTGGCAAAACAACCTTGCTTAATCATTTAGGTGGCTTAGATACGCCCAACAGTGGTGAGTTAAGCATTGCAGGCCAATCTTTGAGTAATTTAACCCCATCAGAACTTTCTGACCTGCGCTTAAACAACATTGGATTTGTGTTTCAATCCTATAATTTGATCCCTGTATTAAGCGCAATAGAGAACATTGAATTTATTTTAATGATGCAAGGTGTAGGTAAGCAGCGTAGAGGTCAACAAGCACTTGCTATGCTGAACGAAGTTGGCCTACAAGGTCTTGAACACCGCCGACCTGCAGAGCTATCTGGCGGACAACAACAACGGGTAGCCGTTGCCCGGGCCATTGTCAGTCAACCCGCATTAGTGCTTGCCGATGAACCCACCGCCAATTTGGACTCGGTCACGGCAGAGCAACTACTCGCGCTTTTCCAAAACCTTAACAAAAAACTCAACACCACATTCGTCATCGCCAGTCACGACCCAAGAGTTCAGAATTATGCTACCAGATTAATTCGCATGCAGGACGGTAAGATCATTGAAGATAGCGCATCTGAATAAAGCATTTATTTGCCTTTTCGGCATCCTAACATGCAATAACGGACTAGCCGCCGAATTAGATGGGGGCCATGTAAGGCTTAACAATACTCAAAGCCTATCAAGCTCAACACGTTCGCCTTACAATTTGGAGGGCCGATTGAAATTAAAAGGCGGTTCATCGCCTTGGCGTTGGCAGATTGATGTCACAGGTGACGTCAATTATGACTGTAATTTAGAGTGCAGTAACGGCTCCAAAATTGACCGTGCGAATATAAGTTATAAGCATCAGAATATAAACCTTACCATTGGCCGTCATGCCATCAGTTGGGGTAACGGTCTCATTTTTAACCCCGTCGATATTTTTAATCCCTTTGATCCATTAGCCATTAATAGGGACTACAAACCTGGTGACGATATGCTGCATGCTGAGATAGCAAGGAGCAATGGTGATAACGTCCAATTTTTGTATGTCAATCACGAAAGTGAATACTCACTTGCAAGCAAATATCACGGATTTTATGAAGACCTAGAATATGACGTCTTAGTCGCTCGACATTTCGATGAGACCATTGCAAGTGTGGGCCTCAATGCATCAATCGGTGACTGGCTATGGCGCGGTGACATACAACATCAAGGATTGATTGGCGGCGATTCGGCACAAAGCCTTGTCACTAATTTACAACGTTTTTTCGAGTTTCAGGGTAAACCCACAAGTCTAACGTTGGAGTGGTACCACAACGGTTTTGGTCTAAGCGAGACACCTTCAATGCAAGACCTGCAACACTTATTCAAACGCATGGCTCGAGGTGAGCTTTTCAGCCCAGGCAAAGATTACCTAGCGATCGCCCTTATGAGCCAAATGTCAGCTCTTTGGAATATGGGGGTCACCTCAATAAGCGAGGCGCAAAATGACCAACATATTGTGCAAATAACCAGTCACCACAGCCTGACAAATGATGTAGAATTCATCGTCGCGCTGAATCTTCCCTGGGGTAGTGATTACTGGTCCAATAAATTAAACACTCAGGTAAGCGAACGGAGCCTTTCTGCCCAGCTTTCTTGGTATTTCTAAGTTAATGAACATTGCCCTTTATTTTATTACCGTTCTCATTTGGGGAACGACATGGATAGCTATTAATTATCAGTATGGCGTCGTCGCCGTCGAGTGGTCTATCGCCTACCGCTTTGGTATCGCGGCAATTTTTTTGTTTATTGTTTGCCTCATCGCCCGCAAACCACTTCGTTTTAAACCATCAATCCACCTGCGTTTTTTCATACAAGCCATGTGTATTTTTGGCTTTAACTATTATTTGCTTTACAGCGGTCAGCAATATCTCAATTCAGCACTTAATTCGATTTTGTTCTCCACCATGGTGATGATGAATATTTTGCATAGTCGACTTTTCTTTAAAACACCCATCACAGCAACGACAATTTTTGGCTCGCTGCTAGGCACTTTTGGTATTGGCGTTTTATTTTGGCCGACTCTAAGTCAAACCCACTGGGGGGACAATAGCGCGATTGCCATTATCACTTGTCTTTGCGGCACTATGATCGCTTCATGGGGAAACATGCTATCCGTCTCAAACCAACTACGCGGCATTCCAATACTCCAAACAAATGCCTGGGGCATGACCTATGGTGCCCTGATCATGACAGTAGTTGCCCTTTTTAAAGGCTCACCAATGGTCTTTGACTCATCGCTAACCTACTTATTATCGCTAGGCTATCTTGCCATCTTTGGCAGCGTTATTGCCTTTGGTGCTTACTTTGCATTACTTACCCGTATCGGCACAGCCAAGGCTTCTTACGCCAGCATTTTGTTCCCAGCCATCGCCGTGATTATCTCAACAATCGTCGAAAATTTTGTTTGGTCTATTTTTACCGTGGCTGGGTTTGGCTTGATTATGGTGGGCAATCTCATCATTATTACGAAACCAGAGTGGTTCCAAAAACAGACTGCTTCTGCGTAATACTATTAAGGATATAGCATGCTTTCTAACGGACATACGTCGCCACATATTGTCGATATCGATTTTAATAATGCCCAAGCCTTACTGATCGACGAATCCACCCAGCGCCCAGTATTAGTCGATTTTTGGGCAGACTGGTGTGCACCCTGTAAATCATTGATGCCGATTCTTGAAAAACTCGCCAATGAATATCAGGGCGCTTTTTTATTGGCCAAGGTGAATGCTGATGATATGCAGCCCATCGCCCAACAATTTGGCGTCCGCAATTTACCTACAGTTATGCTGATCCAAAACGGTCAACCCGTCGATGGATTTACCGGCGCACAAACAGAAAGCTTCGTCAGAGAAATGCTTGAAAAAGTGCTGCCAAAACCTTGGGATGGCATGCTTGAATCTGGCAAAACGCTCATAGCTGAAGGCAATTTTAAAGAAGCAGCTCACACCCTAAAAGAGGCCTACGAACTATCTAGCAAACGCCCCGACATTGGCGCTCACCTGGCCCACTGCCTAGCTGAAACGGGCAAGCTCGATGATGCCGATACGATTTTGAATAACATTGGTTTAGCTGACCAAGACCAATATTTCCAACAGGTAAAAGCGCTTGTTGAACTCAAACGTGAGGCCGCAGACACCCCCGCTATTCGCCAGTTACAAGCCCAGCTAGAGGCATCGCCTGACGATATGAATTTGCAATATCAACTTGCCGTGCAATTGAGCCAAGCCAATCGCCAACCAGAAGCCCTAGAGATTCTTTATGGAATATTAAAAATTGATAAAGAATATAACGATAACGCAGCGCGTCGAAGCTATCTGGACATCCTAAAAACCCTAGGACCAAGGGACCATGTCGCCATCGAATTTCAACGCAAACTTTACTCTTTGTTGTATTAATTAATGAATACTGAGGCTGACAGCAAAGGTATCAAGCTCGCACTTTTTGCCTATATTTGGTGGGGACTCGCACCGATATTTTGGCGTCAACTCAGCCATGTACCTGCTGTTGATATTGTGCTAGCCCGAATGCTGACAGCTAGCCCGCCATTAATCCTTTTTTTATTATTACGGGGCACCTTACGCGACACATTGTCTCTTATGAAATGGGATCGCACTCTGCTATTAGTCACTGCCGGCGGTATTCTAATCAGTATGAACTGGAGTATTTTCATGCTGGCAATCAATAGTGACAATATCAAACAAGCCAGCCTTGGTTATTATTTATCACCACTTGTTAACGTGTTAATGGGTGTCTTATTTTTCGCAGAAAGACCTCGTTTTGCACAATGGCTAGCCATCATCATTGCTGCCCTAGGTATCTTTTGGGTCATCTGGGACTATGGCAGAACTCCCTGGTATTCATTGGGCCTTGCCTTTTCCTGGGGGATATATAGCGCGGTTCGAAAATTTATCACACTTCCAGCCATGGCAGGCAACACCATTGAATCCATAATGATGTTACCACTAGCCTTGTTATACATGGTTTTTACAGGCTCCCAAACCAGTTTTGGCCAGGTCGATCTGCTGACTGATTCGTATCTTTCACTGGCTGGAATAGTGACCGTCATCCCCTTATTGGCTTATGTTACAGCAGCGCGGTTAACCAGCCTTACTAACCTTGGCTTGATATTTTATGTCGGCCCAACGCTACAACTTATTGTTGCAACGTTTATTTTTAACGAAGCAATAAGTTCTGCTGAGTGGGTTGCCTTTACATGCATTGCTATCGCGCTCATTATCAATAGCGCGGAGTCAATACAAAGACGCATTAAACATCGCTGACGAATATTTGCTGCCCAAACGAAAGTATCGCAAGCTATTTTGAAATCAATAGGTTAAAATATCACCAGTTTGGCATTTTTAGATCCCCCCTTTTTACAAAAGTAAGTCATTTTGCCGTTTCACCCATACATCTCCTCGAGGTAAATACATGTCCCAATTGGACACGCCCATATTATTTTCAGATTTGGGCTTAGATCAGGCCGTTTTAAAAGCCGTTGACGCCCTGGGCTACGAAAGCCCATCACCCATTCAAGCAGCGTGCATCCCTGCCATGCTTGAAGGCAATGACCTACTCGGTCAGGCTCAAACAGGTACAGGCAAAACCGCTGCATTTGCATTGCCAATGCTCAGTAGAATTGATGTCAACTTAAAGGCGCCGCAATTACTTGTTCTGACACCAACCCGTGAATTGAGCATTCAAGTTGCAGAAGCATTCCAAAGTTACGCAAAATTCATCCCAGGCTTTCATGTCCTACCAATTTATGGCGGCCAAAGCTTTGACACGCAATTTAGAGGACTAAAACGTGGTGCCCAAGTTATCGTTGGTACTCCTGGCCGTGTCATGGATCATTTACGTCGCAAGACCTTAGTACTTGATGATTTGCGTTGCTTGGTTCTCGACGAAGCTGACGAAATGCTGCGCATGGGCTTTATTGATGATGTTGAGTGGATCCTTGAACACACCCCAGAAGAGCATCAAACCGCCCTCTTTTCAGCCACCATGCCAAAACAGATTCGCTCTGTGGCTGAACGTTATTTAAACAACCCAACCGAAGTTAAAATTGCCTCAAAAACATCAACCGCGACCACCATTAGACAACGCTACTGGAATGTCAGTGGTATGCATAAACTTGATGCATTGACTCGTATTTTAGAAATCGAAGAATTTGAAGCAGTACTTATCTTTGTGCGCACCAAAACGGCAACTGTCGAACTCTCTGAAAAACTGCAAGCGCGAGGTTATTCGAGCGAAGCTTTGCATGGCGACATGACTCAGGCTATGCGTGAGCGAGTTGTTGAGCGCCTTAAGAAAGGTAGTTTAGACATTGTTATTGGCACGGATGTTGTTGCCCGCGGTCTTGATGTTGAACGCATTACTCACGTAGTAAACTACGACATTCCCTACGATACTGAATCCTATGTGCACCGTATTGGTAGAACCGGTCGTGCAGGCCGAAGCGGCGACGCCATTCTGTTTGTCGCACCTCGTGAACGCCGCATGCTGTCAGCGATTGAACGCGCTACTGGCCAAACGATTGAAGCGATGGACGTGCCATCAGTCAATGACATTAACGAGCAACGTGTTAAGCGCTTTAAGCAAAAAATTGTCGATACACTGGCCAGTGAAGACCTTGAGCTTTACTACCGTGTCCTGAAAGACATGCAACGTGAATACGACGTAGACCCCATGAACATTGCTGCTGCGTTGGCGCATTTAAATACTGGCTCATCTACGCTGTTGCTCACTGAAATCAAACGCGAACGCCCTGAACGCAGAGAAAGAGAGGATCGCGCGTTTCGTGGCGAACGTGGTGAAAGAGTTGAGCGCGGAGAACGTGGCGAGCGTCGCGAGCGCAGAGAACGCCGTGATCGTGATGACAGCTATGAAAGAATGCCACGCGAGGAACGAAGCAGCCGCGGCAAGCGCGACAATGAAGAGACAGCTGATGTCAAAATGGAAAAATACCGCGTCGAAGTAGGCCGTCAAAATGCAGTAAAACCTGGTCAAATTGTGGGTGCAATTGCCAACGAGGCCGACATTTCCAGTCAGTTCATCGGCAGCATCGATATTTTTGATGATTATAGCCTGGTCGACTTACCTGCCGGGATGCCTAAAGAAGTGCTCGCTATTTTGCAACGCGCCATTGTTTGTGGCAAACCCATGGCCATGACAAAGGCAAGTCAAAGTGGCGATTGGCAGCCTCGCACTAAATCTAATGGCCCAAGAAAGGCCAATTCAACCGCTAATCGCAAAGCTGCGAAAGCGCGCACTAAGGACGATAGAAAGCCACACCGTAAAGGTAAGCGCCAAGACTAGTAATAACCCAACACGTCAGGCATCTTTGTACTGACGTGTTTGTCACTTTGCATGGCAATACTAGTATTAACTTCTATACTCAATAGAGCATAGGAGCACGCCATGGAATTTAAAGATCTTCTCAAAATACTCGCTGTGAAAGACGGTTCTGACCTTTATCTTTCTACAGGCGCACCACCTTGTGCAAAATTTCAAGGCACCTTAAAACCCCTCGACAAAACGGCCTACCAACCCGGTGAAATTGAGGCAATCGCCCATGAAATTATGGATGAGGAACAACGTCAAGCTTTTGACCGCGACCTAGAAATGAACCTTGCCATCTCGATTGCAGGTGTCGGACGATTTCGAATCAATATTTTCAAACAACGCAATGAATGCTCGATTGTCGCCAGAAATATCAAAACTGAAATACCTAAGTTTGACGACCTTGGATTACCCGAAGTGTTAAAAGACGTTATCATGTACAAACGCGGTTTAATTCTGTTTGTTGGTGGTACCGGGTCTGGCAAATCAACCTCGCTAGCGGCGCTTATAGATCATCGCAATAGCAACAGCGGTGGTCATATCATCACTATAGAAGACCCGGTTGAGTTTGTTCACAAACACAAAAAAAGTATCATCAATCAACGCGAAGTTGGGGTTGATACGCGTAGTTTTCACAACGCCTTAAAGAATACTCTCAGGCAAGCACCCGATGTGATTTTGATTGGTG
>JALRIU010000009.1 GCA_023255355.1 Pseudomonadales bacterium
ATGATCCCACTGAATTGGGCCTTGCTTCTAGCCTTATGCCAAGCACACGCTCCATAATTTTAGCAGAAAGCTGCATGTCTACCCGCCGTCCGGCGAGATCCAAAAAATATGACCTGACGGTTTTGAGTACGGCGTCGCTTATCATGATCAATACGACGCCACCGGCCAACATCCAGAGGGTTTCCATCGCGTGATTTGGCACCACGCGGTCGTAAACGTTCATGGTAAAAATAGGTAACGCTAGCGCAAAAACATTAATAAAAAATGCCGCAACCAATACATCACGATATACCACTCTATTGGCTTTAATAGCAGACCAAAACCAATGACCATCTTGGTCATGTTTTCGTTTTGAGAGCCCTTGATCAAACTGAAAAATAGGTTTGACCATAATTGCTGCGCCTGAATAGCGTGTTTGCAATTGTTCAAATGGCACCTTGGTTGTTGCTGTATTGAGCTCAGGCAAGATGACATGTGCAACGGTACCTGACTCATTCCACCCTGTTAAAACACAGGCAGCACCGTTGTCATTGATAAGAATAATAGGAAGGTAATGCTCCGCTTTGAGCTGCTCGAGCGAGATACTGATGACATTACTGGTAAGGTTCAATCGCGCTGCGGCGCGATTGAAAAGAGATGGCGATAATTTGCCGTCAACCAGTGGAAGGCCAGTGGAAACTGACTCTCCTGAAGCCGTTATATCGTAAAATCGCGCCACCGCGAGTAGACACTGAGCCAGTGGATCTACTTCATTTGGCTTCATGTATGGCCTTCCCTATAAAAATTAACCTTTTTGTTGGGCAATCCAATCATCGATAACGCGTTCTAATACGGGTAACGGCAAAGCGCCACCGCCTAGCACGGCATCATGGAAACTGCGAATATCAAATTTATCGCCAAGCGCTTCCTGCGCCTTGCCGCGTAGCTCGATTATTTTTAGCATGCCCATCTTATAAGCTGTCGCTTGACCGGGCCACACCATATAACGGCGTACCTCAGAAATCACTTGTCCTTCTGCAATCGGCGAGTTCTCATAGAAAAACTCACGGGCCTGCATCTCGCTCCAGCCCTTTGAGTGTAGACCAGTATCGACAACCAAGCGAATTGCTCGCCAAATTTCTGTCACTAAACGCCCAAAATCTGTATAGGGATTACCGTAGGCACCCATTTCTTTAGCAAGTAATTCAGAATAGAGCGCCCAGCCTTCAACATAGCTAGTAAATCCCATTTGCGTTCTAAACTGGGGGATACCGGTCAATTCTTGGGCGATAGAAATTTGCATATGGTGACCAGGAAGACCTTCGTGGTAGGCAATTGCCTCCATTTCGTTTTTAGGCATCGAGTTCATATCTGATAAATGCGCATAGTAAACACCTGGTCGCGAACCATCAGGTGTACCCGGATAATAGTGCTGAGCGGCACCATCTTGCTCACGGAATGCTTCAACGCGCTTAACGACCAAATCGGCTTTAGGCAAAATACCAAAAAACTTGGGTAATTCTTGCTTCATAAAGTCAAACAAGCCGGTAGAGTCATCAATATAACCTTGACGCCCCTCGTCGGTATTGGGGTAGAAAAACTGGCTGTCGGTGCGAATGAACTGGAAGAAATCCTGAAGGTCTCCTTCAAATCCTACTTTGTCTTTGATAGCGACCATTTCTTCACGAATTCGCGCAACTTCTGCTAAGCCAATATTGTGAACTTCATCAGCGCTAGCAGGTAACGTCGTTGAATCAAATAATTGCGCTTTATAAAACGCTTCACCGTTAGGCAGTGCCCAAGCACCTTTGCCGTCTGCATCGGTATTTTCATAATCGCTTTGCATCCAATCGATCAAGCCCTGATAGGCAGGTTTAAACGACTCGAGCAAAGCTTGTTTAGCATTCGCTTGCAATTCACCTGCCTGCTCAATATCTATGTCACCGCTAGCGACCAGTGCATCAATTTTACTTTTGGCATCTGACCATAATGGCGCGTCATGATCGCTGTCATCAAAAGGCATACCGCTTATCAATTTTTGAGACGCCTCGATAACGCCGTCATAGGCAAAACGTGGTGGACGAATACCTTCTTCTGCCGCTAATTGTGCACGCTCTAATAATTGGTTTAAGCCACGCGAGATACCGCCGATTCGTCTGATATAGGCTTTCATATCAGTAATATTATCTACGCGGTGGAAGTTGATAAGAAAGTTGGGTAAATACGCATGCGCACCCTGCATTTGAGTAAACACATAGCTGTTTCTTCGAAATGGAAGGTTGGCCTTAGCCACATCGTATTGATAAATCCAAAGGTCATAAGAGATCTTGGTTTGCGGATCTAACTTGTCGTAATCGAATGAAGACTTGAGTTCATTAACGGTGGCTTCATACCAAGCAAAATCAGCATCATTGGATGCTTCGCTCATATCATCAATAGCATCGTATTGGTCTTTGCGGCCTAGCGAGGTCAATGTCATTGGCGAGCGCTGAATTTGTGCTTCGTAGGTTTTGTCAAACCAAGCATTTAATCGCTCTGATTCCGTTTGATTAGAATTGGCAGTACCGTTTTGTTGAGAGCACGCCATCAATATGAAGGGCAAAAATAGAAATGCGATAACCTTTTTCATGAAACTCTCCTTAATCGAAAACTTTTATCCATAAGATTTTGAAGTGTGCAACGAACTTGCAACACACGCAAGTAGCTGGCGAGTTTGTGACCACAAAAAACCTAGCTAACTGTCTGTAAATGACATATTGTTATTTCATAACAAAATTAAGGAGACAAAATGATTCTCTCGAACCGCACACCCTTAGAATGCATGTATTACTGGGAATCTAATACCCCAGACGATGTTTATCTTCGTCAAGCAAAAAGCCTAGAATGGACTGAATACACCTGGCAGCAAGTTGGCGATCGAGTAAGACGCATTGCAAGTTATATCAACTCATTTAATTTACCCAATAGCAGCCGAATTGCGTTGTGGTCTTCCAATAGTGCGGATTGGGTGATGTTGGATTTAGCGATCATGCTTAGCGGCCACGTCAGCGTGCCATTGTACCCAGGTCAGGATATTGATTCTGCAAATTACATTCTTGATCATTCCGAGTGTGATTTGATGTTCCTCGGTGCCGTTGACCAATTAGCAAATATTGCAGCGGGTAAAATTGAACGTAAGATGCCACGCGTCGCCATGTTTGGCTGTAACATAGAGTGCGATTCGACGATTGAGGATATTGTTGCAACGTATTCCCCCATGCTTGAGTCGCCAGTGCCTGGCGACGACCAAATGATGACCATTCTTTATACCTCAGGAACAACCGGTAATCCTAAGGGCGTAGTCCATGTTCACGGCACGCCTGGCAAAGTCGTCACTCGCATGATCAAAGACTGGAAGCTAAGCACTGATGGCCGTGAACGCTATTTCTCGTTTTTACCGCTGTCACATGCTGCTGAGCGTATCGCTGTTGAAATGGTCAGTTTTTATCACAGCCCGAGCGTATCGTTTTCTGAGGGGTTAGCCACATTTGCCGATGAGATTCGCAGCGTACAGCCCACCTTTTTCTTCGCAGTCCCAAGGCTTTGGGCTAAGTTTAAAGCAGGCGTTGACGCTAAAATTCCACCGGCGATGCAAGCCGGTCTAGGCGAAGAACAAAAAGCACAGATTCGAGCGATGCTAGGATTGTCAAAGGCAAAATTCATCATTACCGGATCGGCACCCTGCCCCATCGATATTCAAGAGTGGTTTATCAATATGGGCATCCAACTTCGTGATGGCTATGGGATGACCGAAAACTTTATTGACGGATGTATTTTCAATGACCCAGAACCCATTCCTGGTTGTGTAGGTAAACCCTTTGAAGGGACATTCGTTAAAATTTCAGACGAAGGAGAAGTTTGCTTCAAAGGTCCTGGCAACATGGTGGGTTATTACAAAAACCCTGAAAAAACTGCAGAAGTGATGATTGACGGGTGGTACCACACTGGAGACTCAGGTCGCATTGATGAAAACGGCAATCTCTGGGTTACCGGCCGTCTAGGTGAAGTCTTTAAAACTACCAAAGGCAAGTTCGTCAAACCCACATTATTAGAAAACAAACTTGGCGGTATTCATATACTTGGTCAGTTGATGATTTTTGGTCATGGAAAAGATCAACCCTTGCTGTTGACAAATTTATCTGAAGTCGGTCATGCAGGTGGTAAATCTCGGGAAGAAATGACAGCACTACTAGAGTCAGCACTTGCGGATATCAACAGTGATCTGCCTCCATATGAAAAAATTGCTCAAATCTTTATTACCAAGGATGACTGGACCATCGCCAATCAGCTACTTACTCCGACTATGAAGTTAAAACGTGCTCAAATAGAATCACACTACAGCTCGTTAATTACTGCTAACCTTGGTGGCAACACCGTCGTTTGGGAATAAAAACCGCCCCCTTTTGGCTTGCCGCCAGGGGGCATCATCAAAACATGTCACTATCCCTGTGACAGTCGTATTAATTGGACTATTCAGCCGCTGAATATTCTAACATTAGTAGCTTGTGATATAATTCGAGCCTTTTTAACAGTTGCGAGTTTTGACATGCCGCTTACCACCTCACTTCACAAAGATAAAATTAAGATTCTTCTTTTAGAAGGCGTCCACCAATCAGCGGTTGAAACACTCAATGCGGCCGGTTATACCAATATTGAATACCACAAAGCTGCTCTCGCAGATGACGAACTTAAAGCGGCAATTGCTGACGCTCATTTTGTTGGCATCCGCTCAAGAACACAGTTAACCGCAGATGTTTTTAATGCCGCCAAAAAATTGATCGGTGTGGGCTGTTTTTGTATCGGTACCAACCAGGTTGATTTAAAAGCTGCAACCGAACATGGTGTGGTGGTGTTTAATGCACCTTATTCAAATACGCGCTCTGTAGCAGAGCTTGTGCTCGCAGAAGCAATTTTGCTGCTGCGTGGCGTTGCCGAAAAAAGCGCAGCGGCTCATCGCGGCGAATGGCAAAAAACGGCTACCGGGTCTTACGAAATTCGTGGCAAAACGCTAGGTATTATTGGCTATGGCAATATCGGTATGCAGCTCAGCGTGATGGCTGAATCGCTAGGTATGCGAGTCTGCTTTTTTGACACTGTCAACAAGTTGCCTATTGGTAATGCCACGCAAATTCGCAGCCTCAGCCAGCTGTTAAAACAAGCAGATATTATTAGCTTACATGTGCCCGAATTATCTTCGACCAAAAACATGATTGGCGAGAAAGAAATTTCTCAAATGAAAGACAAGGCCATTTTGATCAACGCTTCGCGTGGCACAGTGGTCGATATCGACGCACTGGCAGCGGCTCTTGAATCTGGCAAATTAGCAGGCGCCGCTATCGACGTTTTCCCTGTTGAACCAAAGTCGAACAACGAAGAGTTTATCTCACCACTGCGGAAATTCGATAATACCTTCCTGACACCACACATCGGTGGCTCAACGATGGAAGCACAGGAAAACATCGGCATGGAAGTGGCTGATAAGTTCGCCAAATACAGTGATACCGGCATGACCAATACCTCTGTTAACTTTCCAGAAGTATCGTTGCCCGCCCACGAAGGCTGCCACCGTTTGCTTCACATTCACCGCAATGTTCCTGGCATTATGGCGGCAATCAACAACGTCTTTTCATCTAGCAATGTCAACATTAGTGCCCAGTACTTGCAAACTAACGATACAGTCGGTTATGTAGTATTGGATGTCGACGCCGATACCAGTGAAAAGGCCGTCAAAGCCCTTAAAGAAATCGATGGCACCTTGCGCTGCCGCGTTTTATTCTAATTTCTCTAAGCGGGCTAGCGCACACGCTGGCCCGCTTCTCATTATAATTCTGGTTCAAAGTTCAAATTTTTTTGATAAAAACCAATCAAATCGTTGTTTTGTCTTAAAAAGACCCCCTTTTGTCACATTTTGAGTGATCACAAAATTAAATCCTTCGTATATATTAGCGCGTGCTAAACCTTCACAGAAAGAAAATTTTATCTTGCTTTGTTGAATACTTAGCGCTTCCAATTACAGGGGAACATTATGAAAAAAACTAAACTCGCTAACGCGGTTAAATTCGCTATGGGCGCAACTGCTGCTATGGCTGTAATGCCTGCTGCACAAACGTTTGCTGCTGACGAAAAACTTGAAGAAGTTGTGGTCACTGGTTCACGTATTAAAACAGACGGTTTTGAAAGTGCTAGCCCAGTTACTGTAACTACAAGTGTAGAAATCAGTGCTGCTGGTATTACTAAGATCGAAGACTTCTTGAACAGCTTGCCACAGGTTACTGCATCAGATACGTCTTACGAATCAAACGGCGCGTCAGGTAACGCGACAGTTGACCTTCGTGGTCTTGGTGCAAACCGTACATTGGTACTTATCAATGGCCGTCGTATGGGCCCAGGTGGTGCATACAACTCAGCGGCTGCTGACATTAACTCTATTCCAGGCGCAATGATCGACCGCGTTGAAGTTTTGACAGGTGGTGCGTCAACTTCATACGGTGCTGATGCGGTTGCGGGTGTTGTTAACTTTGTGATGAAAAATGACTTCGAAGGCGTTGAAATCAATGCCCGTCGTTCAGGTTACATGCACGACAACAACAACAAATACATCCAAGGTTTGATGGATGCAAAAGGTTACGAATACCCAAGCGGTAGCAACGGCGTTGACGGCGAAGCCAACGACATCGAAATCGTAGTTGGTAGCGGCTTTGCAGATGGTAAAGGTCATGCGACTGTCTATGCAACTTGGCACGAAGATTCAGAATTGCGTCAAGAAGCACGCGACTACTCTTCATGTGCTCTAAGCGCTGCTGGTACTAGCTGTGGCGGTTCAGGCAACGCGATTATTCCTAACTTCTACATTTCACAAATCGTAGATGGTGCTTTGGACTGGGATACTTACGAGTACTGGACACTAGACGCCAACTCAAACTTCATCCCTTCTTCA
>JALRIU010000016.1 GCA_023255355.1 Pseudomonadales bacterium
CCCTTAAATCACTATTGCCTCGCATCGCTTTGCCAATATAAGGGGTAACATTTAAGTAGGCTTGGCGCCACATATTTTTATTTAAGCTCCACTCCCAAGAATTTACCCCACCAATAATGGTGTACTCACGATCAGGATTGAATTTTAAATCTTCACGAACATAGTGATTTAACGCAGCAGTATAGGCGCCATCGATACCATAAAAGCTTGGATCAATTTCGGGCATTTCACCTACCGCATCGATTTCTTCACCAGTATAGCGAGAATCGAGACGACCCACCGAGACCCCTTGGTCTCTTAATAATTCTCGACTAAAGCGTTGGTAGTGAACACGAAGATTTGCCCGATCTAGGTACTGTTCAGACAGCCCAGTAAAATATGCCAATTTTTGCAATATATCGGTTCTTTTTTGCGGGTCTAAACGACTTCCCAGGATTAGCGCAGGGGCATATTCACGCAGCGCAAATTGACGAGCACTTTCAACCCATTCCTCAACAGGAATATCCTGTCCAGCGCGACCATGATACTGCGCGGTAGCCGCCATGGTTGGGATCATGACCATATGCACAAGTTCGTTACCCTCGTCATAGGCATCGATAGTGAAATCAAGAATCGTCGAAATCAGTAGCAAGCCATTTACAGTCACGTCATCAAAACGTGATTCGAGTTGATGAACCAGCGCCGCAGTGCGCGTTGTTCCATAGCTTTCACCCCCGATGTATTTGGGGCTATTCCAACGCCCATGCTCGCGAAGCCAAGCTCTGATAAAGCGTGCTATAGATTCGGCGTCTTCGGTGACACCCCAAAAACTCTTAGCTTCTTTATCGCCCAGTGCTCGACTGAAACCAGTGCCGACAGGGTCAATAAAAACGATATCCGTTACATCGAGGAGGGTTTGGTTGTTCTCAACCATCTGAAAAGGAGCCGCGCCATCATCCTTGGCATCGGAGGGCAGAACTACACGTTTTGGCCCGAGTAAGCCCATATGCAACCAGACAGACGATGAACCAGGACCGCCATTGTAGATAAAACTTACTGGCCGATCTTTATTGTCTTTAGTTTCAGCAATGTAGGAGACGGAAAAAATAGCTGCCTCGGGCTTACCCTTATCATCTTTCAAAATCGTTTCGGAGGCTATCGCTTGATACTTGATGCGCTTACCATTAAAGACGCCGGTTTGCTCGGTGACAGAACGCATTGGATTAACCGCAACATTGGCAGAATTGTCTTCCGCCTGCAGCAATCCAGAGGCTGTTATCAGTATCAGCGAAGCCAACCATCGACAAAAAAACCTATTCATTTGATTCTCCCTTGAGTTTGTAGCAAGCCCTGTCATACTTAGGATAATTATTTAACCGCAAAATTGATATGACATCACTGCCTAGTTTCGACCAACAGCTCAGCAAATTGATTGCCCTCCCCTCAGTAAGTTCAGCAACGCCGACGTGGGACATGGGTAATCTTGCCGTTATTGAGCAATTAGCTGAATGGTTTACTAGTTTGCACTTTTCTTGCGAGATTTTGGTAGATCCAGAGCAGTCTAATAAGGCCAATCTGGTGGCTACTTTAGGTCGAGGGAATGGTGGTCTTGTGTTATCTGGACACACTGATACCGTACCTTTTGATGAAAATCTTTGGAAAAGCGATCCGTTAAAAGTTTCCCAGCGAGACAACGCCTACTTTGGAATTGGCACCGCCGATATGAAAGGTTTTTTCGCGGTGATCATCGCAGCCTTGCGCGATATGGATTTAAGCAAGCTCAAACAGCCCATTATCGTCGTAGCTACGGCCGATGAAGAAAGTTCGATGAGTGGTGCACGACGTCTTGTCGAGATGGGTACTTTACATGCTAGAGCTGCCATCATAGGTGAACCCACAGGCATGCGTCCTATTCGTGCCCACAAAGGTATCATGATGGAGACTATCCGCATTACCGGGCGGGCCGGGCACTCATCGAATCCTGCGCTAGGGATTAATGCCCTTGACGCGATGGCAGAAGTCATTCAAATATTGATGGTTTATCGTCAGGAATTAGCCACCCGTTATCGTGACAACTTATTTGAAGTAGACCATCCCACTATCAACCTTGGGCATATCCACGGCGGCGACAACCCCAATCGTATTTGCGGCCAATGCGAATTACAGTTTGATGTCCGCATGATGCCGGGAATGGCTATTGAAACCGTCAAAGCAGAGATTTTGGCTCGCATCCAACCTGTTGTAAAAAAACACAAAGCACTTCTACATTTTGAGTCCCTAGTCCCTGGCGTAGAACCCTTTTTATTAGATGGCAGCGCAGAGTTAGTCAGAACCGCTGAAAAGATGACAGGCAATAGTGCAAGTATTGTTGGATTTGCCACAGAAGCCCCCTTCTTTCAATCAATGGGGATAGACGCTATTGTTATGGGCCCTGGCCATATTGAGGTTGCCCATCAACCTGATGAACACCTACCGCTAGATCAAATCCAAACGGCGATAGATGTCATTCGACAAATGGTCGCTCACTACTGCCTATAATTTTGCAAATACGCCCTAACTTCTGGCGCGTTCGGCGCAATTTCTGACAATTTCGCCACATATAGCGCTGCTTCAATACCTCGGCCTGACTTTTCAAAATACTGAATAATCGTGCTCAACAAGGTGTAGTCATAGGCCCATCGTTGATTAGCCACCGTTAGGGCGTCGATAGCCGCCGCCAACTGACCCTCGTTATCCAACGCTACGGCATACACATAAGCGTAATGCGCAGAGGCGGTTTCTAGCGTGGCGGCCGTTTTTAAATAGGGCAAGGCTTGCTTGTATAGCTTTTGCCTGACAAAACTCAAACCAATCGAGAAATTGACATCTGCTGAATCTGGTGCGATGACAAGCGCACGTTGTAATAAATCCATGGCGGCATCTTCATCACCCAATTGGCGCTTAAAATCTGCATAGTTTAATAACCCTGAAACAAAGGTAGGATCGATGGCGAGCGCTTTTTCGAAACGCGTTTGAGCCAGCTCCACATCGCCATCCCGCAGCGCCAATTCAGCAAGTCCCAACTGAGCGCCAGGCATATCGTTACCTTGCATCAGTGATTGGCGGTACATGTCTTGTAACGCTTGCACCTTCGCACGTTCTTCGCCTTGCAACATGGGAAGAATATCAACGGTCACTCTGGCAAGCGCTAACTTAACCCGCAACGAGGTTTCACTAAGCAGTGGTTGCAGCACCGACCAGCGTTGCTCTGGCGGCAGCGGTTGCAAATGCTCTACCGCGGTGGCTCGCAACAACGGGTCACTTGCTGATAACTGCTGTTGGGCCAGCTGCACCGACATACGCGAAGGGTTTGCCGCCAGCTGTTGTAACATACTAGCCTTAACGATCGCTGGAGTGGTTTCGCTTTGCAACCATTGGGTTAAATAACGCACTGCTCTGGCATCGCCACGTTGGGCACGTTGTAAATCACCGCTCCAATGCTTTTGTTTTGGGGGCCATTTTTGCAATGCTTGGTCAACCATATCAGTATCTGCGTGGCAGCTAGCACAAGCGTTTGGCTCGCCAGCCAGCGCCGAGGTTGGCAGATGAAAGCCATGGTCACGACGATTATCCACGCCCATATACAGTCGCTGCGACATATGGCAATCAATGCACTGCGCCTGTTCAGGTTTGTGTTTACTATGTTGAGGCCCAGCAAACTTCTGGGGATTGTGGCATTGAGCACATAACGCATCGCCTTCTAGGAGGGTTTTACCACTATGAGGGTCGTGACAATGACTACAACGAACGCCCTGCTGATACATTTTAGATTGCAAGAAAGATCCTAGAACAAACACCTCATCTTTGATCTGACCATTAGCAAAATAAAGCGATGGCTCTAGTGCTTGAATCTGATAAACATCATGATAGGCACTGCCAGGTACGATCTCGCCAATAACACCGCGGCGCGAATGACAACCACCACACATGTCGATTTCCGACTGATCGCTCACACCTTGCGGCTGGGCAATGGGCTTATCTTGCTGATAGACAAACGAACTCGCTGGCTGAGTATTAAATAACCCTGAGTCCATTTTAAAGTCATTATTTTTGGCTCTTGTAACGTGTTCAGAACCTGGACCATGACAACTTTCACAAGCGACATTGATATCGCTGAAAGTGGTCGAATAGCTGGTATTCTCTTCGTTAAATCCTACCGTTAAATTCGTCGAATGACAGGCCGCACATCGACTGTTCCAATTTTGGTATGCCCCCTGCCAAAAGAAAGGGTGGCCTGGCTGAGGGTTTTCTTCTGGCTGCAAATGAAACCAACGCTGGCCGCCTTGCTCTTCTGGGCGGGTATCCCAGGCAATATCAAAGGCCTGTTGACGGCCATTATTAGTGACCAGCAGATATTGTTGTAGCGGATAAAAACCAAAGGTGTGGGCCACTTCAAAATCTAACAACTCCCCTGATCCATCTTGTGTTTTTACGAAATACTGGCCTTCTTTTTGAAAAAATTTTGCGTAGGTATCGCCTTGTATAAATTCCTCTCCAGCAAAAGGTGCTAGGACATGTTGCTGATTGGCTTGCAACATACTTTTTGCATGGTGTGATTGTTGCCATTTAAGCGTTTGCTGTTGGTGACAACTTGAGCAAATTTCCACACCCACGTATTCAGCTGCCGACGCAAAAGGCATCAACAGAAATGCTACTAAAATAATTAAAAACCTAGCCATGAATACCTTTTATAGTTTTTGCCAGCGCAAAAATAATTGTTTAAATCGACGCTCATCTTGATCGTCCCGTAACAGGGGTTTCGCAGCAAACGCTGCAGCTAAAATACAATCAATTCGCTTAGCATCATCTTCTTCACAGCTGCTATTCAACACATCAGACATACGAAAATCACGAAGATTGCGGTAACTATCACGCAAACGATATAAACGAGTGGATACTGTTGCCCAGTCGCCTAGTGCAAGCGCAGCCAAAATTTCTTGTCGTAAAGTATACCGGTATTGATGCTGAGGCGTTATTAGATTCGTAGCTATGGCACCTATACCTGCCATAGCAAGTAAGACCACCAGGTTAAAACCCCAGACCAAACTGCTAGGCAATTCGCTAATCTCTGATTGAGTGTTAACAGAATTGATAATGTCTTTTGCCTCAAGTGAGATAACTTGCTGTTGCCTATCTTGGCGTGACAACCATGCAACGTTCTGAGCCAGTAGCCTAAGATCACCAAGTTTGGTAATCACAATATCGAAACGCTGTGTACGCGACGATTGCAGCTGACCGCGATGTTGAACATTGTTAATACTTGGTAGGCCCGCATAAATCGTATAGCTTGCTGTGCCGCTAAACTCAGGCTGTAACGTTGGTAAAAACATCGCTAAAAGCCCTTCAGCTTGAAGGTCATAGGTAATACCTACGGTATCTCCTACGCTTAATTCTGCAGGCATCTCGAGACGTCGCTCAATGGAAAGTCGATCCGCCAAAAAGGTATCTTCAATAGGCGCCACAATTTGAAGTTTGGGTGATGTGAGTACAACCTTATGCTTAATGGATTGATCTCCATTTGCGACCCCAACATCAAGCGTTAACTGAGCGCCTTCATATATACCAAGCTTTCGCATAAGCAGCATCAATGGCCAGCGCTGCAGTTGCCAGCGAGTATTATCAATATTGATATTCGTATTGATTGCAAAGCTTTGCGGTTGTAACCACAAAACTTTATCGTCGAGAGGTAAATCAAAACGGGCAGCTTCGGTAAACCAATTTGGTGTGGCAAGCTCGATATACACCTCTCGCTGTTCACTTAACATTGCTTCTTGTTGCGGCCATACCCAGCGAACTTTCAACGAAGGGGTATCATAATCCCAGGCCTGGCAAAGCGCGCTTGCTAACACACAAAGCATAAACAATAGGCACCTCATGGCGTTTCACCATCAGCTTGTTGCAAGGCAAAAAGGCGTCCTAAGTAACTACCAAGATCAGTGCTTATATGCTGCAACCAACGCGCCTGCAGCGCATTTTCAGTCAGAATATCATTGGCTGTTAACTGCTCTGATCGTTGACTGGCAACACCCTCACCATTATCAAGCTCACCCTCAATGGCTACCATCTCGGTGTTTTCTTGTTCGTTTAAGGCAGCCTGTTGGGACTCTGCAAGCGCGATTTGTTCGGCCATTTTACGTTTGGCCAGCACCAAGTTATTTGCTATTTCAGTCGGATACCATCCTTGTGAGTCTAACCACTCATAAAGAGTGATGGCACGCTGATACTCACCTAACTGACTGAGCGAATTGGCTAACATCATTCTTGCATAGGGCTCATCGAGCTGAGCAAATATCTCCCCTGCGCTTTCGAATTGTTTGGCTTGGTAGTGGCTGATTCCTCGCCAGAGAATGTCATCAAATGCCTTTGCAGCCTCGCTAAAGTTTTGCTGTTCAAAGTACCAGCGCCCCTTCTGATCGCCGCTAAACCAAACATGCTGAAGCACATCTTGCTCTTCAGCATAGATTGATTGAGTAGGGGTTAAACACACAATTAGTGCAAGACTCCAAAGCATGCTCCAGCCGGGTCTAAACCATAACAAACCAAGAATTAACAAGGGATAGACCAATAAATACCCTGCGTCCTGCCATTCTGCGTCAGATTGTTGGAATGCGCTAAAAGAACGATTCAACCAGCGTATTAATTGTTTTATATCTTTATCAGTAGGGCTGACATACACGGTGTCATAACGGGTTGTTTGAGATTCATGGCTTAATAACAAATTCGCGATGTAAACATCTTGCCATGGCTCAGGAAGCTGCTTGGCTAACGCAGTATCTGACACAACGACAATACTAAGGTTGTGCTCTTTAGTATTTAATAATTCTGACAAAGGCGTACTAATTTGCGGCCATAATTTACCCTCTAAAGGCATGGCTAGATGATCAATACCCTGCAAACTGAAGGTAACTAGTGACATATCTGAAGTGGGCGGCACTATCCAGTGCGCCGAGCCTGCAAAAGCAATAACACCTATTTTACCTGCAGGTTGCTGAGCAACCAGATCTCTCGCCTTTTGTAAGCCACGCGTCCAGCGTTTTGGTGAAATATCCGTTTTTTGCATCGAAAGACTATTATCTAGCGCAATGATTAATATGCTTTCGTCTTCACTCATCATCGAAGGTCGTTTCTGCCAACTAGGACCTGCCAAAGCAATCGAGGTCAGAATAATTGCCAATAAGGCGAGCGGGATTGGCGCAAACCACATGGGCCGTTGTTGTTTTACCAACAAAGCATCTTGCAAATGCAGCGCGATGGCTGGCATGTCAGGTTTTGCATCACTCAATCGGCGGTAATACCAAAGCAACACTAGCGGAAGAATAGCCATCAATAACCACTCGACTCGAACGAAATGCAGCTGGATTATATCAGTCACGACTCGCCTGCCTTTTCCTATACAAGGAAACAAGCACCGCTAGCATAATCGTCACTAGGGTGATCGTGAGCGGGAAGTAATAGAGCTCTTGGCGCGGATAAATCCAGGTTTGCTGGGGCCTAGCTGGAACCATGGCTTCGAAGTCATTGCGGATATTAATGAGACTTGCGCTATCGTCGGCGCGATAGTATTTACCCTCACTCAATAATGCGACGGCTTCGAGGGTGGCATAATCAACCGGCGTTACGCCCATATCATCGGAGCCTATTGCAATACTAAAAATACGCACCCCTTTTTGCTTAGCAATTAATGCGGCTTCTTTGGCGGGTACCAGACTGCGGTTATCACTGCCATCTGTTACTAATAAAATGACCTTATCTTTTAATTCGCTGTGTTGCAGATGATTTAAGGCTAGCCCGAGTGCATCACCTATCGCGGTATTTTGACCTGCAGGGCCCGTTAATGTCTTTTCTAACAATATATTCCAAACGGCCAAATCCGAACTCAATGGTGCTTGGATATAGGGTTTATCAGCAAACACGATTAGCCCCAGACGATCCCCTTGTCGAGACTCGCTAAACGTTTTTAACAAGGCTTTAACATTATCTAATCTGCTAATACCTGATGCATCGAGACTCGCCATCGACCCAGAAATATCAAGCACCACCATTAAATCTCTGCTGGCGGTTTCTATCGATATCGGTTCAGCAACCCATTGCGGCCTAGAGGCACTCAGCAATAACGAAAGCCACATAATCACTAAGAGCATCGTCTGCAAAGGTTTTCGACGATTAATCCAAGCGGAAGTAGTAGGTTTGACTGCTTGCTGCTCAATCAAGTGCTGAAATAAGGGCGATCTGAGATGCGGCCTATACTGCCTATAAGCCGGTAACAAGCGCATTAACAACGGCAATGGCAATAACCAAAGGGCCCAAAGATTAGCTAGCTCAATCATCGCCAGCTATCCAAGGTGGCTTCTAATGCCTGACGCAACGCTATGACACGCTTATGCATAGCTTTTGTTTGTGACGTGTCTTGTTGATAAACGGCTCGGGCCAACCATGCCGCTACATCAGATACGTCATCTAACTGCCACTGCTGTTGCAAGAAAATTAATGCCTTATCGGCTGCGAGCGGCGCTACCTGCTCTGAAGGAAAATAGGCTAGCAATACCTGTTTGACCTGATAAGCAATCTGCGCGGGATCGTCAACCTGCATCACCGAAATGAGTTGTCTGAGTGGCTGCAGTTTCTTTTGTAGGCGCTTATATCGAACCCACCTAATCATTATCAAACAAAAAATAACGGCAATAATGAGCCACCAAATAGGTTGTAACAGCCCCCATGCCAGAGGCGGCGGCAAAGCGGGATCTAGTAGCACATCAGCGGCGGCCATTTACCTGTCCTACTATTTCAATGAGCTGTGCTAACGAATGCGTCGTGCTTATGGATGAGCAATGGATACCATGTGCTGCGAGGTTACTTAGAATATTTTGCCGTTGCTGCCACCATTGCAATGCAGTGATGGTATTTTTATTTAGCGCCGTCTGCCATTGATGATCACCTAACAATAAGCCTTCTGCAGTGTCGGGCCGCTCTTCAATAGGGTCATAAATATAGGCCACGCTCACATCGTTGTTTCGCTGTAACGATTGCAACAAAAGTTCACAGGCAGGCGTCCACATCGATAGATCGCTCACTATGGTCAAGTTATGATCGCTGGTGCGGGCTAGGAATAACGCTTGCAACTGGGCTTCTAATTGAGACTGATTGGAAGATATGGCTTTATTGGCATACAGGCTATGGTTGTATTCAACGATCGCCTGTAACGCCTGTAGGCATGTAGTCAATTGACGCGAAGGCTTAAAAAAATGCGAGCACTCACTATCATAAATACTTAAGCCAAATCTGTCTCCGACTCTTAAATTATACCAAGCAATTAGCGCAGTAAGTTTTGCTGCGGTTACCGATTTTGTATCTAATTGGCTGCCAAAAAACATCGCCATGGATTGGTCTAAAACCACTATGCTGGCATGGTCGCGTTCTTCACTATACACCCGTATATGGGGCGAGCCAGTTCTGGCGGTTACTCGCCAATCAATGCGCCTTACATCATCACCCTGCTGATAATGACGCAGCTCTTCAAAGTCTAGTCCTCGCCCACTGCGCTTAGAAAGATGTAAACCGCTTAGATGACTTTTGGAAAAGCCCTGTTGTGAGTTAGCAACAACGTCCAGTTGGCCTCGCAACCTTAGCAATTCATCCAATTGAACATAGGCTGAGCCTGACATTTATACCACCGTAACGTGGCGTAATACTTCGTCGACAATATCATCCGTGTTCAAGCCTACCGCCATTGCACTGAAACTTAGAGAAATTCTGTGCCGAAGTACGCTATGGGCTACCGCTCGAACATCGTCTGGATCAACATATTGGCGACCATGCAGCCATGCATATGCTCGCGAGGCTTGCTCTAGGGCCAAGGTGGCTCTGGTACTTGCGCCAAGTGCAATATATTGGGCGAGTTGCGATGCGGGATAGCGATTTGGTTCACGTGTCGCCATAACAATAGCGACAATATATCGATCGATGTTATCAACCACCGTGACATCGGTTATTTCGTGTTGAGCCTGCTGCAAAACCTCCAAACTTATCGGGTTGCTAACCTCGCTAACTTCATTAACACGTTGTTTTCGCAAAAGCTTAAGTATTTGCAGTTCGTGCGCTTCGTCCGGACGTGACACCAAAAGCTTAAGCATAAATCGATCGATTTGTGCTTCAGGAAGTAAATAGGTACCTTCTTGCTCGATCGGATTTTGGGTTGCCAGTACCATAAAAGGTTGAGGCAAGGGATAGCTTTCCCCTGCGACAGTGACCTGCTGTTCCTGCATGGCCTCTAGCAACGCGGATTGAACCTTAGCTGGAGCGCGATTGATCTCATCTGCCAATACAATATTGTGAAACAACGGGCCTGGTTCAAAGACAAGCTGTTGCTGTTGTTGCTCGCGCGCTAAGACTTCAGTACCTGTGATATCTGAGGGTAATAAATCTGGGGTAAACTGTACCCGCCCGAAACTGGCACTAACATGCCTAGCTAATTGAATCGCAAGGCGTGTTTTGGCTGTACCAGGCAATCCCTCGAGTAATACGTTACCACCAGATAATAGAGCGATAACAACACCTTGGATTAACTCTGCTTGGCCAAGCACTTCGTTTTGTAAGTCTTGAATGAGGCGTTGGAACGCCGCTTGCGATGCGGTCATAAAGGTAAATCCTACTTTTTTTATACTTATCGACCCAGATTGTAGCAATACCGAGGCCTAAGTGTATGCATTGGAACGAATTTATCTTATATTAACCCTTTATATTCCTTCACTTAAAGGTGTAATAACGTGTCGGACGAATTGTCTTACGTCAAATGGTTTCGCAATGCCGCGCCTTACATAAACAGCCACAAAGGAAAAACCTTTGTTGTGATGTTTGGTGGCGACGCGATTAATGATCCAAATTTTGGCAACATTGTGCATGATTTTGTGTTGCTGCAAAGTCTTGGGGTGCGTTTAGTACTTATCCATGGTGCTCGCCCGCAAATTGACGAACGTCTTGCACTGCGTGGGATCGAATCGCGTTTTCACAATAATGTTAGGATCACCGATGCTGAAAGCATTGTCGCTGTAAAAGATGCCATTGGTTCGATTAGAGCTGACATTGAAGCTATGTTTTCAACGGGTATTGCCAACTCTCCTATGCACAATGCACGTATTAAGGTCGCAGGCGGCAACCTCGTGGTAGCCAAACCCTTGGGAATTATTGACGGCATTGATCATGAGCGTTCAGGTGAAGTGCGCAAAATACATGCTGACAGTATTAAACAGTTGTTGGACGACGGAAATATTGTCTTGCTATCGACACTAGGTTTTTCTGGCACGGGTGAAGTTTTTAATGTGCATCTTGAAGACTTAGCTGTCAGCACAGCTGTGGCGTTAAAGGCAGATAAGTTGGTAGTGATTTCAAGTCGGGCAGGCTTGTTAGACGACAACGGCAATCTGGTTAAGCAATGCAACTTGGCCCACGCTAAAAATCTTATCGGTGAATCACGTTTACGTCATGCGGTTATTGGTGCATGCGAGAAAGGTGTGCCCAGAAGCCATATTATTTCTTACAAACAAGACGGCGCATTACTGCACGAATTATTTACTCGTCAGGGATGCGGCACGCTTGTTTCGCAAGACCCCTTTGAAAGCTTAAGGGCTGCCACGTTGAATGATGTTCCAGGCATACTTGGCCTGCTACAACCGTTAGAAGAGCAGGGCGTGCTCGTCAAACGTTCACGCGAACTACTAGAGACGGATATCAACAAATTTGTTGTGATTGAAGTCGACGGTTTAATCGTTGGATGCGCTGCGCTGTACCTATTTGAAGGCACAGACCAAGCTGAACTAGCCTGTATAACGGTTCATCCCGATTATCGCGATGGCGATAGAGGTGAACGTCTATTGCAACATATCGAAGATCTCGCTTTGCGGGAGAATGTCGCACGTCTATTTGTTCTTACCACCAGAACCGCTCATTGGTTTCAAGAGCGCGGATTTGAGCCGGAAAGCTTGAATAACCTTCCGGAAAAAAAGCAAGCTCTGTATAATTACCAACGTAATTCAAAAGCGTTTGCTAAACCCCTAATTTAATCGGATTTACCATGCCACAATACCGTTCTAAAACGTCAACCGCCGGTCGTAATATGGCTGGCGCCCGCTCACTATGGCGCGCCACCGGAATGAAAGACGAAGACTTTCAAAAACCCATCATCGCCGTCGCAAACTCATTTACCCAATTTGTACCTGGTCACGTGCATTTGAAAGATCTGGGCCAGCTAGTATGCCGCGAAATCGAAAAAGCAGGCGGTGTAGCAAAAGAATTCAACACCATCGCCGTAGATGATGGTATTGCCATGGGTCACGACGGTATGCTTTATAGCTTGCCTTCACGCGACATTATTGCTGACTCTGTAGAATATATGGTCAACGCACACTGTGCCGATGCTATCGTCTGTATTTCTAACTGCGACAAGATCACCCCAGGAATGTTGATGGCTGCTTTGCGCCTAAATATCCCCGTCATTTTTGTATCTGGCGGTCCAATGGAAGCCGGTAAGACAAAACTGGCTGACCATGGTCTCGATTTAGTCGATGCTATGGTAATTGCCGCCGACAGTAATGCTAGCGATGAACTGGTTGAAGAATATGAGCGTTCCGCTTGCCCAACCTGTGGCAGCTGTTCGGGTATGTTCACCGCAAACTCGATGAACTGCCTTACCGAAGCGCTTGGCTTGTCGTTACCAGGCAATGGCTCAATGCTCGCCACTCATGCCGATCGCGAAAAACTCTTCTTGGAAGCGGGCGCACGTATCGTTGAAATCACCAAAGATTACTATGAAAACGATAACGTTAACCGACTACCTCGCAATATCGCCAATTTCAAAGCGTTTGAAAATGCTATGATGCTCGATATTGCAATGGGTGGCTCTACCAATACTATATTGCACTTATTAGCCGCTGCCCAAGAAGGCGAACTCAATTTCACAATGGCCGACATTGATCGATTGTCACGCAATGTGCCGCAATTGTGTAAAGTTGCTCCGAATACTCAAAAATATCATATGGAAGACGTGCACCGCGCTGGTGGCGTGATGGGTATTCTAGGTGAGCTTGCCCGCGCTGGATTACTGCATGTTGATATCCCTACCGTTCACAGTTCAACAATGGGGGCTGCCTTACAACTCTGGGATATCATGGAAACTGACCATGACGCAGTCAAAACATTCTATAAAGCTGGCCCTGCTGGTATTCCTACCCAGACTGCTTTTAGTCAAGACACTCGTTGGACCAGTTTAGATGCAGATCGTGAAAATGGTTGTATCCGCTCAATCGATCACGCCTTCTCACTTGAGGGTGGTCTTGCAGTTTTAACTGGCAACATCGCTATCGATGGCTGTGTTGTTAAAACATCAGGCGTTGATGATGATAATCTCGTATTCGAGGGCCCTGCTCACGTGGTAGAAAGCCAAGAAGAAGCCGTTGATAACATTCTTAACGATCGTGTCAAGGCGGGCGAAGTTGTTATTGTTCGCTACGAAGGCCCCAAAGGTGGCCCTGGCATGCAAGAAATGTTGTACCCTACGTCGTATCTCAAATCTAAAGGCCTTGGCAAGGCTTGCGCCTTGTTAACTGATGGTCGATTCTCTGGTGGCACATCTGGCCTATCTATTGGCCATGCTTCTCCAGAGGCAGCTGCCGGTGGTAATATTGGCTTGGTAGAGAATGGCGACATCATCAAAATCGATATCCCCAATCGTAGCATCAATGTGCAATTAAGCGATGCTGAATTGGCAACTCGTCGTGCAGCGATGGATGCAAAAGGTGATGCCGCTTGGCAACCAATCAAGCAGCGCCCTCGTAAAGTATCGACCGCACTAAAAGCCTATGCAAAATTGGTTACCAGTGCCGATACAGGCGCCGTGCGTGATCTTAGCAAACTATAAAATCTTGAGGGTGCCAACTGGCACCCTCTTAGTTTTAATTTAATACCTTTGACATATAGGCTTTCCACAGATGTCCAAGAAACGTTTTGATTACGACTTAATTATCATTGGTAGCGGCCCTTCGGGTAGAACCGCAGCTATTCAAGCAGGCAAATTAAAACGCCGTGTGCTTGTGGTTGACCGCAAAAATCGTTTGGGTGGCGTGTCGATACATACCGGTACTATCCCTTCCAAAACGTTACGAGAAACCGTGTTAAATCTTACTGGATGGCGTGAGCGTAGTTTCTATGGCCGCGCGTACCGTGTAAAAGATGAAATTGTCGCAGACGATTTACGCTCGCGCTTACATAAGACACTCGACTATGAAGTTGATGTCTTGGAGCATCAATTCAATCGCAATTACGTTGATACTCTTTCAGGTACAGCGACCTTTATTGATCATCACACCATTGATGTCGTGATTGATGGCGGTGAAGTACAGCGCATCAAAGGGGCTAAGTTTTTGATTGCCACCGGTACTAAAACATTCCGCCCTGACTGGGTCCCTTTCAATGGAAAAACCGTTGTTGATACCGACGAGTTCTTGGACTTACACCAACTTCCCCGAAGCCTGACCGTCATTGGGGCTGGAGTCATAGGCGTCGAATACGCGACCATGTTTTCTGCGCTTGATATTCGTGTCACATTGATCGAGCCACGAGAAACCTTTTTAGACTTTATCGACAAGGCAACCATTCAAGAATTCGCCCACCAAATTCGTGAAAATGGCGTTGATTTACGTTTGGGTTCAAGCGTGCAAAGCATCACTGACGCCGGCGAGTATATCGAAGTTGCCACATCTAACGGCCGTCGTGTTCGCTCAGAATTGTTGTTATTTGCCGCAGGCCGTATTGGCGCAACAGACCAGATGGGTCTTGAAAATATAGGTTTAGAAACCGACCACCGTGGTCGCCTATCGGTTGATCGAAAAACCTACCAAACTGCGATTGATAATATCTATGCCACTGGCGATGTTATCGGCCACCCGAGTTTAGCTTCAACCTCATTACAACAAGGCAGGGTAGCAGCCTGTCACGCTCTCGAAACACCGACATTAGAAGAAAGCCCCTGGTTTCCCTATGGCATATATTCAGTCCCCGAATTATCAACCTGCGGCATGTCAGAAGAAGAGCTCGAGCAACGTGGCATCCCTTATGAGGTGGGTATTGCCCGCTTTAGAGAAACATCGCGCGGTAATATCATGGGCTTAGAGCAAGGCATGTTAAAGATGCTTGTCAGCCTTAAAACACGTCGCATTTTGGGTGTTCAAATTGTTGGTGAGGGCGCTACTGAATTGATTCACATCGGTCAGGCCGTCATGAATTTGAAAGGCACCGTTGATTACTTTGTGCAAAACACATTTAACTACCCAACCCTAGCTGAAGCTTACAAAATTGCTGGTTTGGATGCGTTTAATCGCATGCCGATTCCTGCGGAGTTTAAGGCTAGTCGCTAGTCGCTAGTCGCTAGTCGCTAGTCGCTAGTCGCTAGTCGCTAGTCGCTAGTCGCTAGTCGCTA
>JALRIU010000092.1 GCA_023255355.1 Pseudomonadales bacterium
CTAGCAGACGATGCGTGCGCGTTTTTTACGTAAGCATCTACTCGCGATGATAGAGCGTTTAAATATTGTAGAAGGCAATAAACAACCCTTCGATATCGAGGCACAACGATTATATGACGCCACACCGCCAGGTCATGACAGAACCTATTTTGAAGCGATTATTGCCGATATTGATCAATTACTACCAGGTAATGGCAGTACAGCAGAACGGATCAATGCCTTCCGTGAGCAATTTGTCATTCCCACAGACAAACTACAAGCGGTCTTTGATCGCGCCATCGCAGCCTGCCGAGAAAAAACATTGGCATTCATCGCACTGCCCGCCAATGAAAGCTTCACGATGGAGTTCGTTGGCGGCAAACCCTGGAGTGGCTACAACTGGTATCAGGGTAATTACCATAGTTTGATTCAAGTAAATACCGAACTGCCGATTCAAATTGACCGCGCTGTCGATCTAGGCTGCCACGAAGGTTACCCAGGCCATCACACCTTTAATGTGTTACGCGAGCGCGACTTGGTAAATACCAAAGGCTGGATTGAATTTAGCGTTTATCCGCTCTTTTCACCTGCATCGTTTATTGCTGAAGGCAGTGCAAATTTTGGTATCGATATGGCGTTTCCTGGCGATGAGCGACTGCAGTTTGAAAGAGATGAACTCTACCCTCTAGCGGGACTGGATAAGAGCAAAGCTGAAGCTTACCATCGGTTGCGCGAGTTAATGTCTGCCCTAAACTATGCAGGTAATGAAGCCGCTAGGCATTACCTCAATGGCGAATGGGATGAGGCAGCATTTCGTGAGTGGATGATTAACGTTGCCTTGTATCCGGCCTATAAAACTGAGCAAAGGCGAAGTTTCGTCGACACGTACCGAAGTTACGTGATCAACTACAATTTGGGGCGTGACATGGTGGCTAATTATGTCGATCAGAAAGCTATTATTGAGCAACGCTGGCAACGTTTTAGCGAATTGTTGGCGAGTCCGATGTTGGCGAGTGATTTGTAGCCTTATCGCGCAACAAAGTTGCGCTCCTACCAGCCCATCAAGATAGTCATCGAGCATCGAACCCAAAAACGCTACTCCATAGTCATCCCGTAACTGACCCCTCATCGTCATCCCGTAACGCTACCTCCATCGTCATCCCGTAACGCTACCTCCATAGTCATCCCGTAACGCGAAGCGTATACGGGATCTCAGTAGATAACGGATAGGCGCATGACTGTATATATGTCTGCTGTTTGGATGACTGTATTATGGCTTGGCGATATAAAATTTAATGCCATTTATACTTTAGACTGGCTTTGTTGAAATAACGTTGCTGATAGAATCATCACAAGGCCAATCAGGGTGGAAGGTAAAACCGATTCACCCAAAATACCATTGATCCACAATAAAGAAATAAACGGCGATAGAAATATTAAGTTGGCAATACGTGAGACATTTTGGGCGTTCTTCATAGCCAGCAACCACGTGACAAAACTCACACCCATCTCAAACACACCAACATAAAGGGCAGCATAAAAGCTTGTGCTAGTTAGCACCAACTTACTCTCTTGAGCAGAAAAAACAGCTAATATCGGCACACTGATACAGAACATCGCCGCTAAACTCAGCAAGGGATCAAGGTCGTATTTTTTACTGAGCACCCAATACATTGCCCAGATCAAAGTACTACCCAGCGCCCACATTACACCGATAATATTGCTTTCAAACAACTGCTGAAGGTCACCGCCAGCAGCCACAACTACCACGCCAAGATAGGCCAGTACACTCGCCATCACATCGCGTTTAGTCATGGTTTGGCCAAGCCATATCACCGACAACAAACTTAAGCAGATCGCCCAAGAATAATTAATCGCTTGGGCTTGTTGAGCCAACAACACATCATAGGCCCGAAACAATACTTGGTAATACAACACCGGGTTGAGCAAGGCGAGTAATAATAAAGCAGGCCAGTGAGTCAAAAAATATGCCGGCAAAAGGTGTAAGCGGTGTTGCCACACCAATACGCCACATAGGACAAAGGCAGAACT
>JALRIU010000107.1 GCA_023255355.1 Pseudomonadales bacterium
GTACAGGCTTAATATCAAAAGAGCGATAGGTAACTTTAGCCACAAACTCGCCCCAAACCTGCAGCGCACCACCACTCCCCGTTAAGCCCACATCTTTATTATCATCACGTCCTACCCAAACAACCGCCGCAACATCACCAGTAAAACCAGCAAACCAGCTATCACGACCATCGTCGCTCGTACCTGTTTTTCCTGCGGCCTCGATGCCCGCAGGGAGTATATTTTTTAGTTGTTTTGCTGAACCGCTACGGGTAACTTCGCGCAGCCCGAACTGCAATAATTGAAGCGCAGCAGGATCGATCATAGATTTCGCTGCCGAACTAAAAAATACCGGATCACTACCTTCTTGTTTAACACTGTCAATTGCTCGCAATTTTTGCACACGACCTGAACTTGCGATATTGGTATACATTGCTGCCATATCGATCGGGGCCAGGTTTGCCGCTCCGAGTAAAATTGATGGATTTTCTGCGATAGGTTCAACAATACCAAGTCGATGGATAGTGTCGATAATCTTTGGTAATCCAAGCTGCATACCCAAGCGAACCAACGCCTGGTTGTACGATTTTCTGAGTGCATCAACCAACATTAAGTCGCCGTGACTTAAATTATCGTAATTTTTAGGGGCCCACTGACGCTTACTATCTAAAGGAACGATAATTGGTGCATCACTCAAGATTGAAGCCAAATGATAGGCACGACTCTCAAAAGCAGCTAAATATGCCGCCGGCTTAAGTAGGGAGCCCACCGGGCGGCGAGCATCTAAGGCACGATTAAAGCCCTGATACTTAGCCTGCCTGCCGCCGACCATAGCCATAATAGCGCCGGTGGTTGGATGCACAGCTACCAATGCCCCCTCAAGACTCTCAGCCGCAAGTCCCTGCCATAATTCTATACGACGCAAGGCTTTATCGACTGCCTCTTCTGCATGATATTGCACATAGGGGTCTAGCGTTGTAAAAACACGCGCATTCGAACCAGGATGCATAGCTGATGCCATATCTGAACTTCGCAACTGACGCCTTAAAAAATCCATAAACGCAGGATATTTTTGAGAACTTGCCGATTGCTTACCGGTTACAAGGAGCTCATCTTGCTTAGCAATATCCGCCGCGGCCTGATCTAAAAATTGATTCATGACCATGCTATCAAGAATCAAATCTCGACGCTGCTTAGCTCGCTCAGGATGTCGTCGCGGATTATAAAAGGATGCACCCTTAACCATTCCGACTAACAATGCTTGTTGTGCTAGCGACGTTTGTTTTAGTGGTGTCCCAAAGAAATACTGCGAAGCCAGCTCAAATCCATGAATTGCTCGAGCACCATCTTGACCCAAAAAAACCTCATTGATGTACGCCTCAAGAATTTGCTCTTTACTAAAATGCAATTCCATCAACACAGCCATAGGAATTTCGAGTATTTTTCTAAGTAGACTTCTCTCTTGGCTCAAGAAAAAGTTTTTCACTAATTGCTGGGTTAACGTTGATCCGCCTTGAACAAACCCACCGCTTTTTATATTAACCAACATGGCACGAGCGATTCCCTTAAACGAGATCCCCCAGTGGTTCATAAAATCTCGATCTTCGGTCGCGATCAATAGATCAATAAGATTAGGAGGCACCTGATCTAAACCAATAACACGCCGGTCTTCATAGCGCCCTGATTGGAAGCTACCGATCATTAACGGATCCAATCGTTGACTTGGCAAGCTTTTACCACCAGCCATCAAAGAGACAATTTTATTGTCCTGAATGGTCAAATGTAATTTACGACTCGGCGAAAATCCGTCATAAAACTCGAAGCCACGAACATAGATTTCATAATCATTGCGATAACGATCATACTCGCCAGGAGATTTAGGGTTAGCAACCTCGACATAACCTAACGTCGCTAATTCATAATCTAACTGAACAGGGCTTAATCCTTTGCCCTCAAAAAGTTCCAAAGGCCGAGCGTAGGCTTGGGTTGTGACTTGCCACAACGATCCTTTAAACCTATCCAACACAACAGCATCTAAATAGGCCAATACAAAAAGCGCTATGGTAAAACATACCAACAGTAACTTTAGTAATAGTCTCCTAGGTGACTGCATGCGTTATTCGGCGCTCAGTTCATCCAAAAACGCAGGATCCTTGAAAGCTCGACGAAGAGTATCTGCAATAATTAGGCTTACTTCGTCGCGCGATGCTTGCACAGAAGGCGCTAGCGGGAATTTCTCAGTTCTTTGAGTAGCATAAGTGAATGTATGAACAATGCCTGTCTTTTTCAATATCAAGCGGATTTCATTACGCAGAAAAAGGCTCGCCAAAACCTTATTATCTGTCACGATATGCGTCAAATCCACCAACTCTACCTGCAACTCAATATCGCTTTCTGCGACATCATGTCCAGTCGTAAAACCAAAATTGTAAAGTGCCGCTCTAACCTCACGCTTTAATAAAAGCGGCAATGAAAAATTTTCATCCACAATAGACTGAGCAACAAGCTGACGACTTGCGCTACTCTCAGCTGACTCAATGACATCCAGAAAAACGGCACGCCCTCTTCCTAAATCCTTTTCAGCAAAATCTATTTCGGGCCGAATATCTCTAACTGCCTGTTGCGAACAAGCCATCAGAAAAACTAGTGAAAATATACCTAAATGCTTCAGCATGACTATCCCCTAGCCATCAAATCACGTAGATCGATAATCGCAGCATTAGCTCTCGATATGTATGACGCCATCACCAAAGAATGATTTGCAAACAATCCAAAACCAGTGCCATTTAATATCAAAGGGCTATTTATATTTTGCTGACAAGATTCGAGCTCTCGAATAATTTGACGAACACTGACAAGTGCATTTTTCTTTTGCAAAACGTCAGCAAAATCAATCTCGATAGCTTGCAAAAACTGCAACAGCGCCCACGTTGTTCCTCGTGCCTCATAAAAGACATCGTCCAGCTCACTCCAAGGGGTTTTTACATCAACCTCATAAGGTGCAGCCGTAGATTGCACAGCAGCCTCATCGCCTGCCAAATCAGTGTTTATACGACGCTGGCCAACACTGGCGCTTAAGCGCTGCGAAAGACTTCCTAAGCGACTTTGAACAATGCCAAGCCAATAGCGAAGATTATCTGCTCTAGCATAAAATTGAGCATTGCTATCATCACTATCCTCTAATCGATTTAAATAGCGCTGCAAGTACTCAATACCTTCACGATATTCTGATTCTGAGGAGGGCACAATCCAGCTCTGATGATCAAAATTAAACCTAGGTTCGGCGATGGCCAAATCTATATCTTCTTTGGATTGTGATTGAGAACGACTAAAACTTTCACGCATGGCGCGTGTAAGATCTCGAACCTGAATCAGCACGCCGTACTCCCAATTCGGGATATTATCTAACCAGACCCCCGGCGGCATTACGTCGTTACTCAGAAATCCTCCTCTCTTATCGAGTAACAATTTGGCTGTATCAATTAAGGTTTGTGTTGTAATACTTCCTGTCACAAGCGGTGCTTGCTGCAACTCAGCACGTTGCAACGCCACTGCCTGAACATTAAAAGACTCAGGCTCGTCACTCCACAAAAAACCTACCACCAAGGCCACCAAAAGATAGACCACAAAAACAGCCAAAACCCATGTTTTGCCGACAAATTCAGCGCTTACATCCAGCGCATTCTGCCAGCGAGACACTAGGCGACTTCGCAAACTTGCCATACTTTTCCTCAATGATTCATTGAGTGCGAGCTATGCGCACTCTTAGCCGACATCACCGGCATATGTAAGTGGAAGCTTTCACCCGCAGCACTTTGTAAATTCAACATAACATGGCCTGCAGCAAATACCTTTTCATCACAACCAAACAACATTAAGTGATTGCCTCCTGGAGCAAATGTAACACTCTCACCCGGCGCTACAGTGACATTTTCTAAAGCACGCATCTTCATCATACCGTCTTCATGAATGCTGGTATGGAATTCGACGCGCTCAGCAGCAGCACTGGATGCACCCACCAACACTATCGGCTGATCACCGCTATTTTTAAAGGTAAAAAAACCAGCACTCATATCACGACCAGGAATCAAACCGCGAACATAAGCATCACTTATTTGAGCCTCTGCTGACAAAATAGCAGACCAAAGAGAACACATTAAAACTAGGGCATATTTCATATACGTTATTCCTAATTAGCCATATCAATTAAAATTACTTTTGGCACCTGCCCTTGCACAATATTTCCACGCAAGCGGTAGCCAACCAAATATTCTCGCATTTGCTGATAAATCCAACGGCCTTCTGCATCATTTCGCGCCACGATAGTGAGCCGTGAATCTGCTCGCATAGCTTTTACCGCCAACTCCATCAACCGTAATTTGATGGGATCATCTTTTTCGTCTAAATCTTTTTCCGCTAACAAAAATTCATTTTTAGGTGATTTAGTGCTCACAGCCTGGCGCGCTGTTCTCGCGTCCACCTCAGATTGACTCGCCCCATAGCGAAGCGCTTTTGCGAGATAATTGTTGGCAACATCCCTCGCTCCGTTGGCGAGTGCACTATCAGCCATAGAAAGATAGCGACTCGCTACCTTGCGCATGCCATCAACAGCAATGCTATTTGCGGGCTCTATATCTAAAACCTGACCAAAGAAATCAACCGCACTATTACTGTATGGCTCACTGAGGTGATCTGCATCAACAGCTTGTAATCCTTGAAACAACAACTCATTGATTAACTGCTGCCTTATTTCTTGCGCAGTTTTTACCTTAACAGGGACGGTGGATGGCGCTTCAGGAATCACAGGTTTGTCTTCTTTCACAGAAGACCCCACGCAACCTATTAACAAAAAACACATCACAATTGCGGCAAGTCGGCGCAATTCAACTAAGATGTCATTATGAAAGGTGAGCAAGATGTAACTGTATTTTCAAACGTGCTCTTACCGCCGTGGCTGATAGGCAGCACATGATCAACAGTAG
>JALRIU010000178.1 GCA_023255355.1 Pseudomonadales bacterium
CGGCTGTATTGATCCGCTTACCTGACGACAGACGCTCCATGGCCTGTGACATTTCGTCGCCCGATTTTACCAGTTGTCGCTGTGCATTTAGCGCACTGATATTGGTATTAATGATTAATGGCATGGCTGTTTACTCCACTGTTTAAATTTGTAAAACCGCACTTGGTTGTGAGTAGGGCGGCAAAAAATCATGTCCTGTGGTTGGTACAGCAAAGGCTGTGCCATTTTTGATTTATTGGGCTTAACGCATTGAAAAATAATGGTTGTTTTTATTTTTTCGTAGATGGGTTTTTGCTGTGGTCAAAAAATCGGCAATGGTTTGCCGCAGGTTTTGCCTCTTGCCGTCAATTTTTTTTCGCAGTATTTTGCCGCTGTTGCCCATCAAAATAATTTAAAAAAGTATTAAAGAGTCTTTGGCGCTAGCCGAAAGCATAAAGGAACGCAATCTAACGCGAAGGGTGAATACCATGAATGCTTCTTTAGCTATGAAACAATACGGTGCAGTAAGTCGAGATGCGGCTGTTTTAGGTGCCGATTCCCACAACCTTATTTTGTTATTAATGAAGGGTTGTCTTGAGGCTTTGGCGCAAGCTAAGGGTGCATTGCAACAGGGTAATATTGAAATGCGTGGTAAAAAAATCACCCGTGCCAGCGAAATAATTATGGGGTTGCGCGATTTTTTAGATACAGAAAAGGGCGGTGAGTTGGCTCAGAATTTAGATGCGCTGTATGACTATATGGTGCGTGCCCTGTGGGATGCGCACAAGATTCCTTCTGAAGAAAAGATCGATGAGGTCTATAAACTCATGACTAATGTGGCAAGTGCCTGGGCTGAAATTGGCAACGAGGTGCATGCAAGTAAATAAGTTCGATTAGTTGAACTTGTTGCATATTAGTTGGTCTTAATATTAACACAAGGGGCTCTTCTCGATTGTCGCTTGTTTTCCTAGGGGGCCTTGGCTCCCTTTTTTGTTGGGATAATTACACTCAGCACTCTCCTCCCAAGTGTCTAAATTTTGACCATCAAAGTTGGCACAGCAAATGCATTACCCATTGTGAGCGTTTATTACGCCATAATGAGGATGAAATTATGAATGCAATTAACCACACTCTTTTAGCTCAAGCTGAAAATTCGTCATACCACGCAATTAAGTTAATGATGGCTCGTGGTCTTGATTACATGCAAAAAGCAGCGGATGCGTTTGATGCCGGTAATGGCGAGGGCTGGTGTCAGTCTATCGTTAAAGCCCATCAGATTATTTCAGGCCTACGCGCTAGCCTTGATTTAGATAGCGGTAGCATCGCTGATAATTTGGATGGTTTATACGAGTATATGCTGGCACGTTTAAACGTTGCTTTTGAAGATATCGATACCTCTGCTTTATCGGAAGTCTATGATTTACTTGAAGAAGTAAAGTTAGGCTGGGATGGCATTGAAGACTTTGCGGTAGCTACAGCAGCCCATACCGCTTAGTTGTAACAAAACAGTAAAGTATCCCGTGCACTTGCCGATAGATTAAGTGTGCGGATGAGGGGTGTTTCTCATCTGTTAATCAGAAGGAGAGTGCCCGTGAACTGTGTATCGTTATTGCCAAAAATTTTCCATGCAATTCGTCTTGAATTGTTAGATGCAACGCGAATCGAGGCCTGGGATACTGTCCGTGAATTAGATCACCGTATGGGTGATCTGATTGATCGTTGCATGGCAGATGAGTCTATTTCTAAGGCCGAATTAGCCCGTGAAATTAGCCGCAATATGCAGTTGTACAAATATATTTTGCACGTGAGTGCTAGCCCTGATTTATTTGCGGGTCATTCAGAATAAGCATTTTAGGGTGTTATCAAAATAAACACCCAATGTGTCAAAAAAATCACGCCATTTTTATGGCGAATTTATCAAATATGGTCTAAACCTAAGTAAACACATTTATTAGGTTAACCATGAGCTCTTCTCAACACAGAACAGTCATTATTATTGACGACGGTAGTGACGTCGTCAAACAGCTAAAGTTGGTTGTTGAGTTCATGGGTGTTAATGTTCACATGCTCTTCATTGAAGACTGTCTCAACAATGATGGTCATCTCCCTGGGTTTGTAGATCAGGCGCGTCTTTGTTTTATTAATTACAACGAAGACAATCTTGCTAATACCTTTAACGCTATTGATGCCCTGCTAAAACGAGAAGTCAGGATGCCCTTTGTGTTGATGGGGCATGGTGGCAATGTCGAAGACATGAGCTTTGTTATCAGTGGTTTCTTGAAGATACCTACCTTTGACCAGTTGCAACAACAGTTTTATGCGGCGGATGCCCACTGGAACCGATTAAGTAAGACCCACGCCCTACAGGGCTATATCATCGAAGAAATCGAGCAGGTGTTGGCAGATATTGGTGCCGGCGTTGATAATCAAGATGTTAATTTGCAGGCCTTGCCGGTCGCCTCTAAGGTTGTTAAAAACCTTAACGAAAACTCGCTTAAACTGCTTGATGAAACCCTAGTGGGGCATTGTGAGCCCATGCAACACGTTAAGCAGATGATTGTTCGCGTGCACGATAAAAACGCCTCGGTATTGATTACCGGTGAGTCTGGTACCGGTAAAGAGGTTGTCGCTCGAATATTGCACGATCTGTCACCGCGCCGAAATAAAGCCTTTGTGCCAGTTAACTGTGGGGCAATTCCTGCTGAATTGTTAGAGAGCGAATTATTTGGTCACGAAAAGGGCGCTTTTACTGGTGCTATTGCCGCTCGCGCAGGGCGGTTTGAAATTGCCGAGGGTGGCACTATTTTTCTGGATGAGATCGGCGATATGCCGCTCAATATGCAGGTCAAGATTTTGCGGGTCTTGCAAGAGCGTATTTTTGAACGAGTTGGGGCGACTAAAAGCCGTGAGTGTGATGTGCGGGTGATCGCGGCTACCCACCGCAATCTTGATGAGATGATCGAAAACAATACCTTTAGGGCCGATTTGTTTTATCGCTTGAATGTGTTTCCTATAGAGGTCCCGGCACTGCGAGAGCGCGTTACCGACTTGCCGTTGTTGATTCCTGTGTTGGTTAAGCGCCTAGGTGAGCAACACCAAACCTATATTGAATTTAATCAGGACGCTATCGAGTCATTAGCTCGCCACCCCTGGCCGGGTAATATTCGTGAGCTCTCTAACCTGTTAGAACGTCTCTTGATTATGTATCCAGAAGAAGTCATCACTATTAGTCACCTGCCTTCAAAATATCGGTACAGCATTCATGGCGAGGCGCTTGTGCCAAATATGCCTGAGCCTGTATATCAGCAGGATGTCGCTGTCGAAACCGCGCATAGTACCAGTGAGGTAACCGCCTCAGAACGAGCAGCCTTGTTTGCAGAGCCTGAGACCATGGTTATCCCACAAGCTGAGATAGATATCAGCGATGGTATCGATTTAAAAGAACACGTGGCGACGATTGAAAAAACATTGATTCAAAGGGCGCTTGATGAGTCTGAAGGTATTGTGGCGAGGGCTGCCGAGCTCTTACAAATGCGCCGAACCACCCTTGTGGAAAAGATGCGCAAATATGACATGAGCCGTTAATTTGGTTTGATGACGGGTAATTGTTTACCAATCTAATTTTTAGCATGCAAAAAAACGGGCAAATGCCCGTAAAAGAGTAAAAATACTCGAGAAATCTAGCGGATATTGCGGTTGGTGGCGATATCATCAAAGTGACTGATATCAGCGTCGTAAGCAAGGCTCATAAGTTCGTTAAGTAAAAAGTTTGCATCGATATTTTCACCCAGTCCTTGGTAGCTCAACGATATTTTGCTGGTACCCATTGCATTGCCTTCAAACTTAGCGCTGATGAAAAACGTGTAGCCATTATCTGGGCTGGTCTTTATGGTGTTTTCATCTTTAATTTCATAATATTCACCTGGTTGCGCTCTAAACCCCCACGAACCATCTTTGATTTTACTGTTCAACCATTGTTGACCACCCTCATTTAGCAAGTCTTGATCGTCGCGTAAGCCCCAGCTATTTTTGGCCATGTAAAAGGCGGTATCAACATCGTAGGGCAAGTGAATAATAATATTTTGCCTTGGGGTAAATTCAGCGCTCTCCAGCGAATAACCAAAGCCACTGGCATTTGCCAGGGTGCTTAAACCTAGGGTTGCGCAAAATAAAAGGGCGTGTTTTAAAGATTTCATAAGACTACCTTTGGGTGTTTAAGTTAAGTGTAGGCGGTCTTAAAAATGTGGTTATATTGATTGGGCGCAAGACTTGGCTGTTTTAAAAACCAAAAACTATGCACTCAAAAAGCTAAGAGTTTTGAGTTATTTAGAAGGATGCTTTTTATAACTCAAATGAACTTGTCCATTTAATGATTCAGATCAAAACACGTTGCTGCTAGCTGATTAGAATAGGTATCACACTCGGGAGAAACCTATGACGATTGAGCACTACGATCTTATTCAAGAATATCCAAAATTTAAAAATACGATTCTGATTCTTAACATGATCGATGCTAATTTTAAGCGCTTATTTGATGAATACCATGCACTAAGCATGCAATTTAACACTTCGGATGGGGATACAGAATTTGTTGGCACTATCGCCGAAGATGAAGCAAATAGGCGCCGTCGTTTTCTTAAACATGCCCTATTCGGCATGCTGCAAAATAGTCATTAATGTTAGATAACGAACGGCTGCAAGCCGAGCTTATTGATATTAGGGCGGTGTTGTTTGAGCGCATTGCCGCGGTGAATATGCAATTAGCAAAAACACGCTCTGCTAATGTTCATGAGCTAAGTCAATCTGAAGAAAATAACGAGAATTTGGAGGCTGCATTATTAGCAGCACAGCGTGAATTACGCCAACTTAACCATGCTTTGCAGCGTATTTATGACAAGACTTACCATCTATGTGAGTATTGCGGCGCTAATATCGATGCTAAGCGTTTAGGCGCACTGCCTTACACATCGATGTGCAATAAGTGCGCCTTACACCAATAACAGTCAATATAAAGTAACCGGTATTATAAACCGATCACCTTTTCGCCTTGCTCAAAGCTGACATCCACCGGTATGTTGGCCTCGGCAAGACGCGCTAAATCTGCCGCTAGTTGTTCACCGATCACACCTCTATCTGCCAGTAAGCGCTGTGCTGCCAATAAGTCGCCATCACCTTGGATGGTAAGTATCAAACGCGATAAATTGGCCATCGCTTGCTGCATTTTTTCCATATCGATGGCATAGGTGCCAGTGTCAGGGTTGCGGCTGAAGGCACCACTTTCTGAGAAATAGTTAAAACGAATCATGTTGGCCTTGCCGTGGGCACTAGCTGCACCAAAGCGAACTGAGCGGAAAATACTGGCCATGAATGTCACATAAAACTCTTCGAGCTCTGTGTCGCCTAGTTCTCCCTTTTCGTGCAGTTGGGTCACCATGTATAGGCCCAATATATCGGCCTTGCCTTCTTCGATTGCCGAGGCGGTTTCTAGCAATGCTGTTCGCACATTGTCGCCATCTTCAAGGGTCTTTTTAATCCCCAGGCCATGCGCCACTTCGTGGAACATTGTGTTGGTGAAAAAGGCATTAAAATTAATGTGTTGGCGTTGTTTTTCATCAATCAAAACGTCGGCGATAGGCAGTAGAATATGATCAAACTTGGCCTGCATGGCGTTCTTTAATTGCAGTCGGCGGGTACCTTTACTGAGTTGCACTTCTTCATCATTGGGAAGGTTGATCGCGATGGTTTTTGAGCCAGCATTGGAATGGCCAGCATAGTAAACCACGTCGTAGGCATTGAGTTGGGAGTTACCGCCGACTTCTTCTTGTTTATATTCATCTGGCACAGGCAGGTTGCGTTGCAGTTCTGGTAAATAGTTTACAAAGCGTTTGAGCTTATTGCTCCACTCCATGTCTTTTATCAATATATAGGCCTCAAAGGCGGCGCGATAACCAAATAACATATCTTCGTAGGTTTCGATTGGCCCCACCACAAAGTCGACCATGTTGTCGGTCATGTCCATCCAGCGCATATCAGAGGGTTGATAGTCGTCACTTAACAACGCGTCGGCGCGCAGTAATAGATAGTCTTTAAATACAGCATCTTCGGCGTATTCGGCTGCCTCCCGCAAATACTCAGCAGCGCGTTCCAGTTGTGGACGGTAAGCCTTAGAGTAGGGGGTTAACAAGAGTTCGCCATTGTCACGCCGTGTGACAATACTATATAAATCGGCCTTGTTAGGTTCTGCCCAAGCCTCAAATTCGTCCTTGGTCATGTCTGCGGGGTAAAATTTGGCACCCAAAGGTTTATCATTAAAGCCTTCGATAAAGGCTTTGTTGTTGGCTAGGCGGTCCCACGGGCCATAGTTAAGTGCAGTAAATGCTTGTGCGGCAGGGTCGCTGATGTAGGGCATGATAAAGTCTGGTGAACCAAACGATTGATTCCAGAACAACGTATCCATCTCGCGGGCTGCAGCAAACATTGGTTTTAGCATCTTGCGTTGGTTATTGCTGAGATGGTCAATATTCGCCGTCAGGGGGACCTGTTTGTAGATGTCAAAGCGCGCAGTGCTTTCGGGTTTGGCGCTATAGCTAGGATCAGCGGCATTAGTGGTGCTATCCGAGGCATTATTACAGCCAGCAATGATTAGGGTAAGGGCGCTTGCAAGTACTGTCCTGGCTAACATTATTTATCTCCTTCAGGTTTTATCTGCTATTTGTACTGTGCTTGTAAAAAATGTGCAAGTTGATAAGAATTTTATCTAAATAAGGTTGCGCAAAGCGCTTAGGTTGATATAATGCGCGCCTCTTCAAAGTTAAGCATTTGGCTTATCCTTGAGTGGATGTATCGGTTGTGCCCGAGTGGCGGAATTGGTAGACGCAGCGGATTCAAAATCCGCCGCCTTCGGGTGTGGGAGTTCGAGTCTCCCCTCGGGCACCAATACATTCACATCTTCTTATCTTCTATTTTATTTATCTTGAATATTTATACAGCCTTGATGCTTTCCGCGTTTAGCGCTCTACAGCTATGTATTGCGGAAGTGCAGAACATAGAAGTGGTTTTTAGCCAGCAATAAGATCCCTGCTTTCGCAGGGAAGACGGTTTTACTATATCAACAAGCGCTTTGTTTTCGCAGGAATGACAGATTGTGTTAAGAATCAGT
>JALRIU010000217.1 GCA_023255355.1 Pseudomonadales bacterium
AATCACAGGTTAATGTTCGCGCTACCATTTTAGAAAAACAACAACGTCATTTTGAAATGATTTCACAAATGGCAAAATGTACATTTAAAGCAGACTGGAAGAGTACCTTACTTCTGTTGCTGGTGATACCTTTGTTTTTATCATTAGGCACCTGGCAATTGCAGCGTGCTGATGAAAAAACGGGCATTGCAACTACTTATGCAGCACGTCTTAACATGTCGGCTATTACTCTTGATCAATTATCTGAATACGAAGATAAAACAAATATACCTGTTGGCCTTGTGGGTCGCTATACAGGCGAACATTACTTATTAGAAAACCAGTGGCGTAACAAAAAATTAGGCGTTGAAGTACTAAGTATTTTTGAAACTGAAGAAGGCCTATCTATTCTATTAAATCGCGGCTGGATGGAAAATGCTGATCGACGTCAAACCCCAGCGTTTGATACTCCTATGACACAACAAGTTATTCAAACGACGGTCTATCAGCCCTCTAAGGCGCCATACACTCTCGGTGAATTACAACTAGAGAATGAAGTTTGGCCAAAACGGTTAACCTATTTAGCTATTGATAAAATTGCACAGGATATTGAGCGCCCAGTCTATCCACTAAGTCTTCGAATAAATGCCGCGAAAGAAGGTTTATTTGATACTAATTGGCCGGTTATCAACGTAAAACCTGAAACTCACATCGGCTATGCGGTACAATGGTATCTTTTCGCGGTTGTAGCATTTTTAGTTTACCTTTTCGCCAATAGCAATTTGGCAAACATGATTCGGAACAAAGATTAATGAGCGTAGCAAGCAAATCAAAAAATCGTATGACACTGCTTTTGGTAGCGGGAATTCCTCTTATTTTGACAGCAATATCAACATGGCTTTGGGTTTTTGTGGTTAAAGGTGATATCGATTTAATTGGTATGATTGGCACCCGTAATCACGGCAATTTAATCAATCCTCCCGTCCAAGTTGATGAATTTGAAAAATCGACATTGAGCGGTGAAGCATACCGATATGATGCCCAACTAAAACAATGGGCATTTGTTAATAACGTGACTGCGCCTTGCGAAGCAACCTGTCAAGAATCTTTGTATATTGCTCGCCAAACGCGATCAGCTTTGGGCAAAGAAATGACGCGGATTCGTCGCTATGCTATAGCAGCAAGTGTCGAAGATTTTGCGGCAATTGAGACCTTACTTAATGAACAGCATTCTGAGGTTATTCGTATTGTTGCCAGTGATGATTTATTGCGAATGATCCCTAAGCAAACCGCTGGGACAACTCCCGGTTTAAACATGTCACCAAGAGATGATTTCTATGTGGTTGATCCCAATGGCTGGTTGATGATGCAATACACAGAGCAGCATACGGGTCGTCAAATGATAGATGATATGAAGTTTCTTCTTAAAAACTCATCGGTAGATTAAGCCATGAATGATAAAGAGATACGTCCAATTTGGCGTGATTATTTAGAAATGACAAAACCCAACGTCGTGCTTTTAATGATCATGACGTCGGCGATTGGTATGTTTATGGCCGTGCCTGGGATGGTACCTGTCGATGTACTTATTATTGGTAACCTCGGTATTGCGTTAATGGCCGGCTCTGCGGCAGCAATCAACCATTTAATTGATTACCGCACAGACATTAACATGAAACGTACCGAAAATCGCCCTGTCGCTCAAGGTCGTATCACACCAACCAAAGCACTTGTTTTTGCGATAATCATTGGCAGTCTTGGTATGTGGATGTTGATGGTATATATCAACGCGCTAACTGCTTGGTTAACCCTGCTATCTTTGATTGGTTATGCGTTTATATACACCATGTTTCTCAAGCGTGCCACGCCCCAGAATATTGTGATAGGCGGCTTAGCTGGCGCAGCACCACCATTGTTAGGATGGACAGCAGTAACCAATGAAGTGCATGGTTATGGGTTATTGTTAGTACTTATTATTTTTGCATGGACACCACCACATTTTTGGGCGCTAGCAATTCATCGTAAAGAAGACTACGCCAAAGTGGATATCCCCATGTTACCTGTAACCCATGGTGATAAATTTACCCGTCTACAGGTGTTGCTCTATACCATTATTTTGTTAATTGTCACCATGCTACCCTTTGCAACATTGATGAGTGGACCTCTCTACGCAATTGGCGCGTTGATTTTGGGATTAATCTTCCTATGGTATGCCATTCAATTGATGCGTGATAAAGACGACAAAATACCTATGGCGACCTTCAAGTATTCAATCATCTATTTAATGCTGTTATTTGTTGTGATGTTGGTTGATCACTACGTCTATCCCCCCTTGGTATTTTAAGGAACCATGCTATGAATCAAACACTTGCTGATCGCCAAAAAGGCATCCGTAAAACTGTGACGATTGCATTAACAATCGCAGCAATGTTTGTTGGTGCGCTAGCTTATACCTTGTTGCATCCACCAGCGATGAGCATTGAAGAACTTCGTAATCATGGCGGTTACATGTTTGAAAAGGGCAGAATCATGCAGGACTTCAGCTTGGTCGATGATCAAGGTGAGGTGTTTGATAATAAGCGTGTAGAAGGAAAATGGAGCATCGTATTTTTTGGCTTTACGCACTGCCCAGATATTTGCCCAACAACCTTGGCTCAGCTATCCGATTTTTATCGCGAATTGCCAAAAGATATTTTGCAAGACACACAGATCATTATGGTTTCAGCAGATCCTGATCGTGATACGCCCGAAATTCTTAATTCATATGTGCGTTATTTTCATCCAGAGTTTGTGGGTGTTACGGGCGACTTCTTTGCGATTCACCGTTTTGCAACGCAATTGAATACAACCTTCCGCAAGGTTGCTGGCGAAACGCCGGATGACTATCAAGTCGATCATGGCGCCAATCTCGCGTTGATCAATCCTTATGGGCATTTTCAGGGATTTATAAAGCCACCGTTTGATGGTGCATCACTGGAATTAAATTATTCATCAATGCGTACGCTCTTTAACGATATGCATTAATCTTTGCGGCGCCCAATTTGTGCAATTGCAAATAACAGCGTCGCAACGACAACCGCTGAAGGCCCCGCTGGGGTGTCTAAAAACCAAGAAAGTGCCAAGCCACCACAGACAGAAACACAGGCAAAAATGCCTGCAATCAATCCCATTCGTTCTGGGGTTGAAGACACCAAGCCTGCGGCAGCGGCAGGAATAATTAGCATAGAGCCGATTAATAAAGCCCCCACAACTTGCATACCTACTGCGACTAAGCAGGCAATAATGGTCATTAAAATAAACTCTAAACGGCGACTGGGTAAACCTTCAACAGAGGCGAGTTCAGCGTGAATCGTGATATATACAAGTTGACGCCAAAAACGTATTAAGACAAATAAAATGATCACTGCAATGACAATAAGGGAAACAACATCTTGCTGGCTCAATGCTAAAATATCGCCGAACAAAAACGCCGACAAATCGATACTCCCTTTGGTGGCAAAGCTAACTGCGGTCAAGCCAATCGCTAAGCTGGCGTGAGAAACAATCCCCAGCGCGGTATCGTCGGCGACATGTTGGCTGTGAGTGATTAGCAAGATTACAGGTACTGCCAGCAGGCATACGGCAAGCACGGTAAATTGCAAATTGATGTCCAACATTAAACCTGTGCCGATCCCCAATAAAGCAGCATGGGCTAGGCTATCACCAAAGTAAGACATTCTGCGCCATACCACAAAGCAACCTACCGGGCCTGCCACTAGTGCAATGGAAAGACCGGCGATGAGTGCAAGACTAATAAAACTCATGCCTTATCCTCCACATCCGTGTCCTCAATCTTAGGAAGATGATCATGGTCGCAGCCATCGTGCACATGATTGTGGTGGTGAGTATAAAGCGCCAAGCTTGGTTCAATATTTTTACCAAATAATTCAAGATAGGCAGGGTGAGCGCTAACAGACTCGGGGTGGCCATGGCAGCAAATATGCGTATTCAAACACACCACGGTGTCGGTGGCTGACATCACCAAATGCAGATCATGCGAAACCATTAAAACTGCACAATGTAGATCGCGACTAAGGTCTTGAATAAGTTGGTAGAGTTCAGCTTGACCGGTAACGTCAACTCCTTGAACAGGTTCGTCGAGAACTAAAAGCTGTGGCTTGTTGAGGAGTGCTTTGGCTAATAACACTCGTTGCATTTCACCGCCAGAGAGGTTGTTCATACGTTGTGATAAAAGGTGAGTGATACCCACTTGTCTGACGGTATCAGTAAATAAACTCTCTTCGCATGCGGTCGTTTCAAGAAAGCGATGAACAGATAGAGGCATTAACTGGTTGATTACAACCTTTTGAGGAACATACCCGATGCGCAATTTTGGCGCGCGCCAACTTTCCCCTGCTGAGGGTTTAAGCAAGCCGAGCGCAATTCTGACCAGTGAAGTTTTGCCAGCCCCACTTGGACCAATTAGTGTTACAATTTGTCCTTGGCCAACGTCGATAGACACGTCATGCAAAATATTGCGACCTTGGTGAGTCAGGCTGATATTTTTTAGTGTAAGCAGTGCGCCCATAATATCCTCGAATTTAAGTTTGCATAATAACCGATTTTGCGACTTAAAACTGCGGTGTTAAACTAACCCACCGATTCTTTGTGTGAAGACCATGCGTTTACTCTTTTTAATACTTACACTGCTTACGATGAATAGTTATGCGCAGCCGTTAAAAATCATCACCTCGATAAAACCATTAGCACTTATTGCAAAAGATATTGCTGGTAATAGAGCAGAGGTTGATTATCTAGTCCCTAATGAAGGCTCGATTCATCACTATAGTATGCGCGTAAGTGATCGCCTTTTGGTCGATCGTGCGGATGTATTACTATTGGTTGG
>JALRIU010000235.1 GCA_023255355.1 Pseudomonadales bacterium
TGGCTGGTTAATGGTGCCCATTGTGGCATGTTCAATCATTGCTCTCGCCATCTTTATCGAGCGTGCTTGGTTCTTACGAGCCGAAAAAATAGCACCAAGTGAATTGATGAAGCAGGTTTCTGAATGGCTCCAAAATGAACAACTCGATAATGCTAAGTTACTCGTCATTAGTGAGCAGAGTTATTTGGGCCGAATCATTGCCGCCGGTCTAAATAATGCTAAACATGGACGAGATAGCATGAAAGAATGTATCCAAGAGGTTGCCAGCCAAGTTATCCACGATATGGAGCGCTACCTAAATGCGCTTGGAACTATAGCGCTTATCACGCCCTTGCTTGGATTATTAGGCACTGTGATTGGTATGATCAAAGTTTTTAGTGAAATTATGCAATATGGTACAGGTAATGCCGCCATCCTGGCTGGTGGTATTTCTGAGGCCTTGGTAACCACCGCCGCTGGATTGTTAGTAGCTATACCCGCCTTAATCGCTCATCGTCATTTTTTACGTAAAGTAGATAGCCTTGTTGTTTACATGGAACAGCAGGCCATAAAATTGGTTGATGAGTTGTATAATAAGCGCAGAGTGAGCGCCAAGTAATGCAGTTTAGACGACAACCTCGCGAAGCCATGCAGATAAATTTGACGCCATTGATTGATGTCGTATTTTTGCTTTTGATCTTTTTTATGGTGTCCACCAGTTTTAATCGTGAGGCTCAACTTAATGTCGATTTGCCCTCTGCAAGTCATGCCAGTCTTGTCGATAAGCCGGCCATTATCGATGTTGGTATTAGCCGTGATGGCCAAGTTTTTGTTGCAGGGAGTGGTTTGAATAACCTCAATCTAGACGTATTGCAGGGGGCGTTGAGACAGGCTGCTGCTGGACAAGCACAACCAAGTATTGTGGTAAGTGCCGATGCGCAAGCGCCGCATCAATCGCTTGTTAGTGTCATGAATGCAGCTGCATCGCTCGGTTATAATAAATTAGCTCTGGCGGCTCAGCGTGAGGAATAACATGCAATACGTGTCAGATAGTCAAACCTATAAACGTCTTTTACGTTATGCGCTACCGGCGTGGCGTCTGTTTTTGTTGGCATTTTTGGGTTTCTTTATTTTCGCTGGAGCAGATGTTTTGTTGGCTGATCTGCTGCAGTTTATTATCGACAGTTTAGGCAGTAAATCCGCGCTTGATGTTGGTGTCGTGTCAAAGATTGCCGATCATTTTATAGATCTAAAACAGGCAACTGACGCACAACTGCAAGTCATTATTCCCTCAGCGATGCTTCTGCTAGCTTTGATGCGTGGCCTGGGCTTTGTGCTTGGTAATTATTACATCCGTGTTGTGGCGCGCTATGTTATTCATACATTGCGTTGCGCAGTGTTTGACCATTTAGTAGATGCACCAGCAAATTATTATGATCAAAATACTAATGGTTACTTAATTTCGAAAATTACCTTCAATGTCGAACAAGTTGCTGATGCAACGACCAATGCTGTCCGGACGGTGGTTCGCGAGGGCTTTTTAGTTCTAGGTTTACTGATTTACTTGTTGTATTTGAACTGGAAACTTTCTTTAGTTTTGTTTGCCGTTACGCCACTAATCGGAATTGTTGTCGCTTATGTCGGTAAGCGTTTTAGGCGTATCAGTCGTCGTATCCAAAATTCTATGGGTGATATCACGCATGTTGCCTCCGAGGCAATATCAGGTTACCGCGAAGTTAGGATGTTCGGTGCTAAGGATGCCGAGCGACGCCGTTTCTTTGAAGCTAGCGAATATAACAGGGTGCAATTTATTAAGATGGCATTAACTGATGCCTTAAGTCCTCCTATCTTACAAATGTTTATCTCGTTTGCCCTTGCCGTGTTGGTGTGGCTGGTGCTTGAGCCCGATATGCGCGCTACCATGAGCCCAGGGCAGTTCGTTGCCTTTCTTGCCGCTGCGGGGATGTTGCACAAGCCTGTCAGACAACTGAGCGAGGTTTATTCAGTGGTGCAAAAAGGCCTAGCGGCAGCGGAAGATATATTTGCCGTGCTTGATAGCGAACGCGAGCAAGACGATGGAGATCTGACTCTACAGAATGTCAAAGGGCAGGTGAGTTTCCAAGACGTCAGTTTTTCTTATAACAATGATCGCCAAGTGCTACAAAATATTTCCTTGGAGGTGTCCGCAGGCGAAACTGTGGCACTGGTTGGTTTGTCCGGAAGTGGGAAGTCGACGTTGATGTCCTTGTTAACAAGGTTTTACGACGCAAACAAGGGTTCTATATTGATCGATGGCACGGATATTCGCCAGCTAAGCCTAGATGACTTAAGGCAGAATATTGCGCTGGTATCACAGCAAGTCACGTTATTTAACGACACTATTTATAACAATATTGCCTATGGCTGCTTATCGCAAAAAGATCCGAAGGACGTGCATGCAGCGATCACGGCAGCACATGCAGATGAATTTATCGCTAATTTGCCGCAAGGCTTACAAACCAATGTGGGTGACGATGGTGTGTTGTTGTCAGGTGGGCAGAGACAACGAATCGCACTTGCCAGAGCCCTGCTAAAAGATGCCCCTATTCTTGTGTTAGATGAGGCAACCTCGGCACTTGATAATGAGTCCGAACGGTATATTCAACAAGCCCTTGATGAAGTTATGGTAGATCGAACCACGTTCGTTATTGCGCATCGATTGTCGACTATTGAGCAGGCTGATCGAATTGTTGTGATGGAGCAAGGTAGCATTGTTGAACAGGGCAAGCATGCAGAGTTACTGGCGAAAAATGGTCGCTATGCTCAACTGCATAGTCGGCAATTTAAAGGTGACTAATGAAGTTTTGGTATCGTCCATTGCGCTGGTTCGACGCTATTGTCATTATGCTACTCGCACCATTAATGTTCATATATGCAGGTCTAACCTCAATTCGGCACGCGCAATACAAGGCAGGGCAGAGGCCTATTTGTGACAGCAGTGCTCCAGTTGTGGTTGTGGGAAATATTACCGTTGGAGGCACAGGAAAAACGCCGGTAACGCTAGCCTTAGTAAAGGCGTTGCAGTTGCGAGGTCTTAAACCTGCCATAATTAGCCGAGGTTACGGCGCCCATTGTGTTGATTTTCCTCGAGTCGTTGATGTCAACGACAATGCCGCTGAGGTAGGTGATGAGCCATTGTTATTGGCACTTAGGTCAAATTGTCCGGTATTGATAGATCCTGAGCGCTGTCGAGGGATTAAATTTCTTAACGATAATTTTGCGCCGGACGTAATTGTTAGTGATGACGGACTTCAGCACTACGCCATGGGTCGAGCCTTTGAAATTGTTGTAGTGGATAGTGTTAGAGGTTTTGGCAACGGCTTTTTGCTGCCTTTGGGGCCATTGCGGGAACCGATTTCGCGACTTGATTCGGTCGATGCCGTTTTTCATAACGGTGATGAGCAACAGGGATTTGTGTTACAACCCACCGCTGTGGTCAATGTCAAAAGCGGCGAGCGGCTTGATATCAAAGAGTTTTTAATGCAAAAGGATCTTGTTGCAGTGGCAGGCATCGGTAACCCAAGACGTTTTTTTCAGCATCTTGAGCTTCATGGTTTTAAAGGTGAAAGTAAGGCGTTTGCTGATCATCATCCCTATCTTGAAAGCGATTTTAAATTTGCCGGTCCACGGCAAATTCTCATGACTGAAAAAGATGCTGTGAAATGTCGTACATTCTCGATCAGTCAGCGTATGTGGTATGTCGAAGTGGACGCTGTGTGGCACAATAGTCACTTTGATGAAGTAGTAGAGCGTCTGTGTGAAAAGCTCGGAGATTAAAATAGCATGAATTTTTCTGTTGTCATTCCTGCACGATATGCATCGACAAGATTGCCGGGTAAGCCACTGCAGCTTATTGCAGAGAAAACCATGGTAAGGCGCGTCTATGAACAAGCACAAAACTCAGCAGCTCAGCAGGTGATTGTGGCGACTGACGATCAACGTATTTTTGATGAAGTATTAGGTTTTGGTGGTTTGGCTGTTATGACATCCGATAAGCACGAGTCGGGTACGGATCGTTTACAAGAAGTCGCTTCCAAAATGGGATGGTTATCAGACCATGTCGTCGTTAACGTGCAAGGTGATGAACCCTTGATTCCTCCTGAGGTGAT
>JALRIU010000313.1 GCA_023255355.1 Pseudomonadales bacterium
GACTTCGGCAACTTTGCCCGCCACAAGATCGGCATTAATGTTGTATGAACTACCGTCCTTGCCTACCCCGATAGGTGCAATCACAGGAATAAAGTTAGAATTAATCAACACATCGAGCACTTCGCGATTGATCGATTCAACTTCACCGACGTGACCGATATCGATGATTTCAGAGGCCGTGACATCTGGTGTTTTACGCGTGATGTGTAATTTTTTAGCGCGAATCAGGTTGCCATCTTTACCCGTTAGGCCAATCGCTTTGCCGCCATTGTTGTTAATCGAGGCAACGATATTTTTATTAACCGAAGCGCCTAACACCATTTCAACTACATCCATGGTTTGACTGTCAGTAACTCGCATACCGTCAACGAACTCTGAGTTGATATTCAAACGTTGCAGAAGTGAGCCGATTTGTGGGCCGCCACCGTGCACGACAATGGGGTTCATACCCACTAATTTCATTAATACGATATCGCGAGCAAAACTTGCGTGTAGAGCTTCGTCAACCATGGCGTTGCCACCAAATTTGACGACGATGGTTTTACCGATAAAACGCTGGATATAAGGCAGCGATTCGGTCAGTACGGTTGCGATATTTTTGGCATTTTCAAGGGACAGTGACATTTATCTCTCCAAAATTGAACGCGATGATGGCCTTGCCTCGCGCGAATGGCAGTTTGTTAAAGGCCTATTAAATGTGAAATGTGTTCGACCAGTTCGCCGGCGAGCAAGCGTTTATTGGTTTGGCCAATATGCTTTACCTGATCTTTAGTGATTACTGTGACGGCGTTATCATCGCTGTTAAATCCAATACACGAGTCTGATACGTCATTGGCAATGATCATATCGAGACCTTTGCGCACTAACTTGTCGGTGGCATAACTAATAACATCATTGGTTTCTGCGGCAAATCCAATGGTGACAGGATGATTTTTGAGGGCAGCGACTGTGGCGATGATGTCGGTTGTTTTGGCCAACGCTAAGCGAATATCTGTCTCGGATTTTTTAATTTTCTGATTGGCGACTTCGCTCGGCGTATAGTCAGCGACTGCGGCAGCAGAAACAAAAATATCGCAATCTGCAATGCGCTCAAGAACGGCATCCAGCATATCTTTGGCGCTGATCACGCTGACTCTATCAACCTTAGCAGGCACATCAAGGCTTACTGGGCCGCTAATTAAAGTGACTTGTGCGCCGGCCTCGGCAAATTTTTCAGCGAGCGCATAGCCCATTTTGCCAGAGCTATGGTTGCTTATATAGCGAACTGGATCGATGGCTTCGCGAGTCGGGCCTGCGGTAATGATAACGCGTTGACCAAGTAATCGACCGCCTTCAAAGCAATTAGCTGCAGCATTTACCAGCACCTCGCTGTCGGGCATTCTGCCAGGGCCAACATCGCCGCAGGCCTGACTGCCAACCCCTGGTTCAATCACCTGAATACCTTTGGTTTTGAGGTGGGCTAAATTATCTTGGGTCGCTTGGTTTGACCACATGGCTTGATTCATCGCGGGTGAAATAGCGACTTTGGCGCGTGTGGCAAGACAAACAGTTGTCAGCAAATCATCCGCAGCACCACGGCTTAATCGGGCAATAAAGTTTGCACTTGCAGGGGCTACCAGTACTAAATCTGCCCATCGGGCCAGTTCAATATGTCCCATCGCTGCTTCAGCATTAGTATCAAGCAACTCGGTATGCACAGGGTTGCCGGAGAGTGCTTGCATGGTCAGTGGTGTGATAAAGGCCTGTGCTCCTTGGGTCATCACAACCCGCACGATAGCGCCTTCATCTTGCAGACGACGCACTAAATCGGCAGATTTATAGGCGGCTATACCACCGCTAACTCCGAGCAAAATGTGTTTTTTGAATAGGCGCTTCATAAGTACTCACTATCGACGAAGGCACATTATTACAGGTATCTGCAAAATATCCCAGTGCTTTAAACAAGGAGGTGACAAGTGATTAAAGAATGGCCAGTTATAGAACAGCCACGAGAAAAATTATTAGAGCAGGGCGCTGCACGGCTTTCAGATGCAGAGCTATTAGCGATATTTTTAGGACGCGGTGTTCAAGGGCAAAGCGCCGTTGATGTGGGGCGTAAGATGCTTAACCAGTTTACTAATTTACGGGGCGTACTTGATGCAAATTTAAAACAATGCTGCGAGGTAAAGGGGGTGGGCAAAGTGGCATATTGTTTGTTTCAGGCTGCGCAAGAGCTGTCTCGTCGATATATGCAACAAACCCTAAATAGGCATACGGTTTTTGCAAACCCGACAGTTACCCGCGACTATCTTTCGATGCAACTTAGGCGATCCTATTGTTGCTCGTGATACACTTGAAATATTCAAATACTTTAGAGAGCATAACCCTACAATGTG
>JALRIU010000119.1 GCA_023255355.1 Pseudomonadales bacterium
TTCTGGCTGGCATGTTGATTCCGAGCGCCAGGGTTTCAGTAGCAAACACGACCTTCACGAGCTTGCGCAAGAAGAGCTCTTCGACGACCTCCTTGAAGGCGGGGAGCATGCCAGCATGGTGGGCGGCGTAGCCGCGTTCCAGCGAGGCGAGCCAGTCGAAGTAGCCGAGGGTATCAAGGTCCTCAAGGTTTACCTGGCGTAGACGGAACTTCAGGAACTTCTGGTTCTTCAGGCGTTAACGGTCAAGACGGAGCTGACGGTGCTGACGGTGCTGACGGAACTTCTGGTTCTTCAGGTGTTGACGGACCAACAACGTGGTTTCAATGGAGCAGGGTTAACGGATCCAAAACAATTGATGGCTGCTATATCTCAGTCTCAGCCGAACACTATTATTTTAGTGCCAGAGTTACTGCAACTTTTCTTATCATTTGTCTCGCTCGGTTGGCAGGCACCTTCATCGTTTGAGTTTATCGCGGTTGGCGGCAGTAAAGTTGCACCAGCCCTGATTGCAAATGCCCATGCAGCTGGGTTGCCTGTTTTTCAGGGTTATGGTTTGTCAGAATGCGCTTCAGTTGTGTCGCTATGTGGTCGAAAAACGGGTGAAAACAAAGCCGCTGGTCAAGTTTTGTCACACGTGCAAGTATCGTTAGAAGATAATCAAGTAGTCGTTCGTGGCAACTGTTTTCTTGGTTATTTAGATGAGCCAGAAAGTTGGTATCCTATTGAGGTGAGAACTGGTGATATTGCTACAATTACTGAAGGCGTTGTGGATATTTTAGGGCGTTCAAGCAACCTCATTATTAATTCGTTTGGTCGCAATATTAGCCCAGAATGGGTTGAGTCAGAATTGTTGGCGAGCAACGTTTTTAAGCAAGCTGTTGTAGTGGGTGATGCAAAACCCTTCTTGGGTGCATTACTCGTTCCTGTTGACCCAGCCATGGATGAGGCTGATATAAAAACACATCTGGCTGTCGTTAATGAAAAATTACCGGAATATGCTCGAGTTAAAGCATTTATTAAGCTAACCACTGAGCTCAGTAGAGAGTCTGGGCACCTCACCAGTAATGGTCGTCCACGTCGAAAACAATTAAATCATGATTTCATGCATGCTATCGGAGCCATGTATGAGAGAGAACTTTATTAGGATTGATAATGAATTTATTTGAACGTTTACAAACTGAAACCACCCGTGAACGGGACTACTTATTAACTTCTCCGGTTATTGCTCGTTGTTTTCAGGGTCAGGTTACCATTGACGATTATGTAAAATTTTTGACACAGGCATTTCACCACGTTAAGCATACTGTCCCTTTATTGATGAATGTCGGCGCACGTCTAACAGATGATCAGGAATGGCTCAGAATTGCGGTTGCTGAATATATCGAAGAAGAAATTGGTCACCAAGAATGGGTGCTTAACGATATTGGTGCGTGTGGATATGACAAGGAACTTGCGCGCAAAAGTTTGCCGAACTTTGCGACAGAATTAATGGTTTCTTTCGCATACGACAGTGTTAACCGTAAATCCCCATTGGCTTTTTTTGGAATGGTGCATGTACTTGAAGGTACCAGTATTGCCCTAGCAGATAATGCGGCAGGCATGATCAAGGGTAAGTTAAGTCTGACTGTGGAGGCATTTTCTTATTTAACCTCGCACGGCGCTATAGATATTGATCATGTGAAATTTTTTGAAGAATTGATGAATAAAATTGTCGATCCAGCAGAGCAAGACGTGATTGTTGAAAGTGCTAAGCGATTTTATATTTTATATGCGAATGTTTTCCGTTCTTTAGATACGCAATTAGATTTGTTCGTAGGAGGCACTTCACATGCAGCCTAGGCAAATATGTCTAATCACAGGAGCCACTGGAGGAATAGGCGAGGCTATTGCCACGCTTTTCGATCAACAGGGCTTCCAGTTGATTTTACAGGGGCGTGATCAAAATAAATTACTCGCTTTACAAGCCAAACTAGCAGGTCGGCATAGAATTGTCATTGCTGATATTGCAGATGAAAATCAGCGTGCCAAGTTAATTGATGAATGTTTTGAACAACCCGAAACTGCTCCAAATTTATTGATAAACAATGCAGGGGTATCCCATTTCAAGGCTTTTGCAGATGTTGGCGGCGAGGATATTGACCGCCTTATTGCCACAAATTTAGTGGCGGCTATCGATTTGACGAGGCTTTTCCTGAGTAAAGTTGCTCAGCCAGTGACAGTTGTTAATGTGGGTTCAGCCTTTGGTTCGATAGGTTATCCAGGCAACACGTTGTATTGCGCAAGTAAATTCGGTTTGCGTGGCTTTACTGAAGCGCTGCAAAGGGAGTTGAGCGATAGCGTCCATCGCATCTGTTACTTCGCTCCACGTGCTACTGATACGTCAATTAATTCTCCTGCAGTTGTTGAGATGAACAAGGTTTTAGGTAATTCGTCTGACAGCCCTGAGCTTGTAGCACAAGCATTATTAGCCTTCCTGAAAAGTAATAAACTGCGTGCTGCTGTAGGTTGGCCTGAAAAGTTGTTCGCTAGAATCAACGGTTTGCTGCCAGAGGTCGTCGATAACGCTATTTCAAAACAGTTAAAAACAATTTTAAAATTTGCAAAGGAAAAATAACGATGAAAAAGTTTTTGATTTCAGTAACTTCAGTGTTGTTACTGCTTGTTTCTAATGCCTCGTTTGCTGATGAATTTTCTGATGGCCTAAGTGCAATCCAACAAGCCTGGGCAGTAGCTAATTATGAACAAGAAGGTAAGGCGCAAGTTGAGGCATTTGATGAGCTTTTGAGCAACACAGAGTCTTTTCAAAATAATTATGCAGATAGTGCCGAAGCTTGGGTTTGGAAGGGTATAGTTGAGTCGAGTTATGCTGGTGCTAGAGGAGGTTTGGGTGCATTGACACTGGCCAAAGCGGCTAAAACCTCTTTTGAACAAGCGCTAAAAATAAATGCGAGTGCGTTAGCCGGTTCTGCATATACAAGTTTGGGTACCCTTTACCATAAGGTACCTGGTTGGCCCATCGGATTTGGCAGCGACAAAAAAGCAAAAGAGATGCTAACCAAGGCCTTGGAAATTAATCCCGATGGCATTGATGCAAATTATTTTTATGGTGAATTTTTGTTTGATGATGGCAAGTATGAAGAAGCTGAAAAATACTTGTTAGCTGCTAAAGCTGCTGCCCCAAGACCTATGCGTCCGCTTGCAGATAAATATCGCCATCAAGAGATTGAAGCTTTGATGGCTAAGCTTAACAAAAAGCTGAAAAAGTAATGTTGATAGTTAAGGGAGAGAGTATCTCCCTTAATTTTTGAGTTAGCCTCGCGTGGCTACTGCTTGAGCAAGTTGCGCCAATAAAACTTCTGTGTCTTCCCAACCTATGCAAGCGTCGGTGATACTTTGACCATAGGTTTTGGCTTTGCCGTCAATAAGGTCTTGGCGACCTTCAATGATATGGCTCTCTACCATAACGCCAAAAATAGACTTATCGCCGCCACCTATCTGTGCTGCTACATCACTACTCACGTCCATTTGTTTTTTGAACTGCTTGCTGCTATTGGCATGGCTGAAGTCGATCATAATTTTTTCTGGCAGTTTTGCTGCTCTCAGAGTTTCACGAACTTCGGCTACATCTTCAGCACTATAATTGGTAGTTTTTCCGCCACGCAAAATAACATGACAGTCAGGATTACCTGCGGTGGTAATGATTGATGAATGGCCGAATTTATTTACCGATAAAAAGTGGTGAGAAGCTGCCGCCGCACCAATAGCATCGATGGCAATTTTAACGGTTCCGTCGGTACCGTTTTTAAAGCCTACTGGGAAGGAGAGTCCCGATGAAAGCTCGCGGTGTACTTGCGATTCGGTGGTACGAGCCCCGATAGCGCCCCAGCTTAACAAGTCGGCTATATATTGTGGAGTAATCATGTCAAGCATTTCGCTTGAGGCTGGCATCCCCATGCTGTTTAGATCGAGTAATAATTTACGTGCTGTTCGAAGGCCGTCATTGATATGGAACGAGCCGTCAAGACGAGGATCGTTTATTAAGCCTTTCCAACCAACCGTTGTGCGAGGTTTTTCAAAATATACACGCATGACAATTTCAAGTTGGTCTTTATATTTTTGACGCAATGGCAGTAGGCGATTGGCATAATCAATTGCTGCAGCTGTGTCGTGGATAGAGCACGGGCCGATGATGACCAGTAATCTGTCATCTTCGCCATGGATAATATTATGGATGTTTTGACGGGTTTGGCACACTAAATTGGCCGATTCCTCATCTATAGGAAAACGTTCGAGTAATGCTATCGGCGGTAATAACTCTTTAACTGCGTTAATACGAACGTCATCGGTATTGTATTTCATGAAAATAGGTCCTGCTGAAAAAGCGAATACTTTACCGACTGTCTTCGATAACTACAATCCTGTATTTTGGAAATTGTTAAAAAACATCGGTTTAATAGCATTGCAAGGTTTATTAGCATTCGTTACTATAAGCAAATTCTAATGAATAAGACGATTGCTATGAACCAATTTGAACCCGAAGTAATGGAAGAGCACGCAGGCCAGGCTGTTGAGTTATTAAAATCGATGGCCAACCAAAGTCGCTTGATGATTTTGTGTCAATTATCTCAGGGTGAGTTGTCAGTTAGCGATATCAATAAAACCATACCTATTAGCCAGTCTGCGCTATCACAACATTTAGCGGCACTAAGAAAATCTGATCTTGTCGCAACCCGCAAAGTGGCACAAACGATTTATTATCGTCTAAATGGCGACGCCACAATTAAAATTATTGAAGTCCTGCAAAGCATTTACTGTCCTACAGTTGTCTAGATCAGTTAAATGCTGTTAACCGTAACGGGTTTAATTGTATTTATTGCATTGCATTCCTTTCGAGGTCACATGGCCTCATCTCGAGATCGACTAATAGCTAAACTTGGTTTGTTTGGGTTTAGAATTTTATTTTCCATGCTTACCATTGCTTCTTTGCTTGCCATCGGACTTGGTTTGTCTGGTGCGCGGCAAAATCCTGTAGTGATTTGGCAACCTGACCCACTGTGGCGTCCTGCGATGTCTTATGCCATGTATTTTGTGGCGTTGGGTTTTACTGCACGGTGGGTACCGGCAACGTATCTTAGGTATTGGTTAAAACAGCCTGTCCTTTTGGCCATAGTATTATGGTCGCTTTTACATTTTGCTGTTGGCGGTCTGCTGCACCAAATGATCGTTTATTTTATTATTTTGCTATGGGCTATTCTGGCGCTTTGGCGTGATAGGCATGAGGTTGTTGGCGCACCAGTGAGCTTTTATCGTGACGTTATTGCAATCGTGTTGGCGGGTGTTCTGTGGTATGGTTTCGCTGTCTATTTACATGCCGCAATTATCGGCGTATCGGTTATTATTTTCTAAAAGGGTTCCACAATGAGCGATTTTCCTAACTGTCCTAAATGTAGTTCAGAATACACTTATCAAGACGGCGACTTCTTTGT
>JALRIU010000177.1 GCA_023255355.1 Pseudomonadales bacterium
GTACAGATGACTGTTACATTGATCGCTCCGATTGCGATGGACGAAGGTCTACGTTTCGCAATCCGCGAAGGCGGCCGTACTGTTGGTGCAGGCGTTGTAGCTAAAATCATCGAGTAATCGATAAATTGCATTCAGCCGAGGTGCTCGAAAGGGCGTCTCGGCTTGTTTGTTAGAGGCATCTAGATGCCTGAAATTCTAGGCCAGTAGTTCAATTGGTAGAGCACCGGTCTCCAAAACCGGGTGTTGGGGGTTCGAGTCCCTCCTGGCCTGCCATGTTTTTTTGAGTGCATTGCACTCAGTAATAGGAAGTTAGGGTCGCGCAATATGAACGCGAATGCGGAAACGTCCTCAGGGGCGCTTAATGGAATCAAATGGCTTGTAGTGGTTGTGCTTATGGGTGCGGCCATTTTTGCTAATGGTTACTACGCCGAAATGCCATTGATTTACCGTGTGTTAGGCATGGTGGTGGTATCTGTTGTTGCTTTATTTGTTGCTTCGACAACTGAGCAAGGCGGCTCGCTTCTTCAATTGATGAAAGAGTCTCGTACAGAGATTCGTAAAGTCATTTGGCCAACTCATCAAGAAACGATGCAGACAACCTTGATAGTTGTCGCTGCGGTTTTAATAATGGCGTTGCTACTGTGGGGTCTTGACTCTCTACTTGGCTGGATCGCCTCTTTAATTATTGGGTAAGAATCAATGGCAATGCGTTGGTACGTAGTTCAGGCCTACTCAGGCTTTGAGAAAAAGGTCCAAGCGGGTCTTATTGAGCGTGTAGAGCGCGCTGGTCTGACTGAAAAGTTTGGCAAAATTCTTGTGCCTGTTGAAGAAGTCGTCGAAATGCGCGGCGGCCAAAAGCGCAAGAGTGAGCGTAAGTTCTTTCCTGGTTACGTCTTGGTTGAGATGGAACTGGATGATGATACGTGGCATTTGGTTAAAGAAACACCACGTGTTTTAGGTTTTATTGGCGGTAAGGCAGATCAGCCTTCTCCAATTACTGAAGCTGAAGCAAATATTATCCTTCAGCGCGTTGAAGAGAGTGGTGATAAGCCACGTCCTAAGACAATGTTTGAGCCTGGTGAAATGGTTCGCGTTATCGATGGTCCATTCAACGACTTTAATGGTGTTGTTGAAGAAGTGAACTATGAGAAAAGTCGTCTGCAAGTTGCAGTGCTTATCTTCGGTCGCTCAACACCGGTTGAATTAGAATTTAGTCAGGTCGAAAAGGCCTGATAAGTACCTCGCGCGAGCGGGGTTTTGTTCGCTGAGAAATCAGCTTAACGGGAAGTCTTTGACGGTTAGCAATAACCCGAGACGTTAACCCACTAAGGAGTCAATTATGGCAAAGAAAATCGATGCTTACATTAAGCTTCAAGTTAAAGCCGGTCAGGCTAACCCTAGCCCTCCAGTTGGTCCAGCACTTGGTCAACGCGGCGTAAATATTATGGAATTCTGTAAAGCTTTCAACGCTCAAACACAAGGTATGGAACCAGGTATGCCTGTTCCTGTTGTTATCACTGTGTACAGCGACAAGAGCTTTACATTTGTTACAAAAACTCCTCCAGCATCATTCTTGTTGCTTAAAGCAGCTGGTCTGAAAAGTGGTTCAGGTCGTCCTAATACTGAGAAAGTGGGTAAAGTTACTCGCGCTCAATTAGAAGAGATCGCAACTATGAAAATGGCAGACTTGAGCGCTGCTGATATGGATGCTGCTGTACGTACTATTGCTGGTAGTGCTCGCGCTGCTGGTTTAGAAGTTGAAGGAGTTTAATCATGGCTAAATTGTCAAAACGCGCTCGCGCGATTAAAGAGAAAATCGTTCCTGGTAAACTCTACAGTGTTGATGAAGCTTTGAGCGTGTTGAATGAAGTTTCAACTGTTAAGTTCAAAGAGTCATTGGATGTATCTGTTAACTTGGGTGTAGATGCACGTAAATCTGACCAGCAGGTTCGTGGTGCAACAACATTGCCTCATGGTACTGGTAAAACTGTTCGTGTAGCAGTATTCACTCAAGGTGCTAATGCTGACGCTGCTAAAGAAGCAGGTGCAGATATCGTTGGTATGGACGAGTTGGCTGAGCAAGTTAAAGCAGGTCAAATGGATTTCGACGTTGTTATTGCTTCTCCAGATGCAATGCGCGTTGTAGGTACATTGGGTCAAATTTTGGGCCCACGTGGCTTAATGCCAAACCCAAAAACTGGCACTGTAACTCCAGACGTAGTAACTGCAGTGAAAAACGCTAAAGCTGGTCAGGTTCGTTACCGTACAGACAAAAACGGCATCATCCACGGTTCAATCGGTAAGATTGACTTTGAATTGGGTGCTGTGAAAGAAAATTTAGAAGCTTTGCTTAACGATTTGAAAAAAGCAAAACCAGCTTCTGCGAAAGGTGCTTACTTCAAGAAGATCACCCTGTCGACCACTATGGGTCCAGGTGTGGCTATTGATGCAGCAACTCTCGACATTTAATTAGCCCTCGGGCAAAAAGAACTTTGGGGCTTTCGCATGCGCAGCGCAGCGAAGGCCGTCAAAGACCGCAGGTGCACCTTGGTGCTTAATCATTAAAACCTGCGCAGACGGTGTAAGACTTAGTCCCACCGAATTGAGCGTCACGTAAGTGGCATAAACCGTTGGCGATGTTGCTGCGCACATCAACGACAAACTCAGGAGAATTACTGTGGCAATTGGACTTGAAGGTAAGAAAGCTATCGTAGCTGAAGTCCAGGCAGTTGCTAGCAGCGCTCTGTCAGCAGTTGTAGCCGATTCACGCGGCGTAACTGTAAATGACATGACTGCACTTCGTAAAGAAGCTCGTGAAGCAGGTGTATATCTGCGTGTTGTTCGCAACACACTAGCTAAGCGTGCAGTAGAGGGTACTTCATACGAATGTCTTTCAGACGTTTTTGTGGGTCCTTCAATTATTGCTTTCTCTCAAGAGCACCCAGGTGCTGGTGCACGTATTTTGAATGCGTTTGCCAAAACCCATCCTGCCCTTGAGGTCAAAGCAGCAGCTTTTGAAGGTGAATTATGCAACGTTGCACTGTTGGCAAGCCTGCCAACAATGGACGAAGCTATCGCCAAGCTGATGAGCGTAATGAAAGAAGCATCTGCTGGAAAATTGGTTCGTACCATCGCGGCTATTCGCGACCAGAAAGAAGGCGCTGCTGCCTAATAAGGCGGGCCGCGTAGAAACAAGTACACAGTCATGGCGAATGCCATGCATATATAGGAATGAAGAAAATGTCTTTGTCTCAAGAAGATATCATTAATGCAATCGAAGCTATGTCAGTTAAAGATGTTGTTGAACTGATCTCTGCTATGGAAGAAAAATTCGGCGTTTCAGCTGCTGCAGCTGTTGCTGTTGCTGCTGGTGGCGATTCAGGCGCTGCTGCTGCTGAAGAGAAAACTGAATTCGACGTAGTTATCCTTGAAGCTGGTGAGAAGAAAGTAAACGTAATTAAAGCAGTACGTTCAATCACTGGTTTGGGCTTGAAAGAAGCTAAAGCCATCGCTGACGGTGCACCATGCACAGTTAAAGAAGGCATGTCGAAAGACGACGCTGAGAAAGCAAAAGCTGAGCTTGAAGAAGCTGGCGCTAAAGTCGAACTTAAATAATTTTAAGTTCGATTATAACCCGATAGCGGTTTAGCTAGAGGGTCGAGGCTGGTGTGTTTTACACACCGGCCTTTTGCCGCTTTAGGATGGAAAGAATTTAGTGGCAATTTTTTACAAGGATAGTACTGATTTTATTGTACATAAATGATGTGCAATAACTGCCCAGGAGCACGGTGCCCTGAGTAGTGACAAATAAATTTCGGGAATGAATGCCGAG
>JALRIU010000204.1 GCA_023255355.1 Pseudomonadales bacterium
CACGAGGCATTTTTAGATTGGTCCTTATCAGCATCTCAACTGTCACAGCGCATCGCGGCTTTCAACTCTAGCAATGTCTGTTATGCAGTATTGGCTAATGGTGAGCGAGTGCGTATTTGGCAAGCAAAAGCATTAGATGAAACGAGTAATTATGCTTCAGGGAGTATTATTAAAGCTGATGATAACGCCATCGTGGTTGCCTGCCAGCAAGGTTCGTTGGCCATTGAAACCTTACAATTAGCAGGTGGTAAATCATTGAGTTGCAGGGACATTCTTAATTCTCGTCGTGATTGGTTCAAACCGGGTGATTCTTTCATGCTGGAACTACCCGCATGAATTTAAGGGCTATTGCAGCTAAAACAATTCAGGGCGTTATTCAAAACGGCGATTCGCTTATGTATGTTTTACCCTCTGCGGGCGAACATTTAAGCGTGCGCGATAAGGCCTTGTTACAAGAAATTTGCTATGGAACACTGCGTTGGTATGACTATTTGACAGGTATTGTTGATCAGCTCATTCGTTCACCTTTAAAACCCCGTGACCATGATATTTATGCGGTGTGTCTCGTGGGTGCTTATCAGTTATCGTTTACCCGAATTCCCGATCACGCCGCGATTAAAGAAAGTGTTGATGCCTGCAGGTCTCTAAAAAAACATTGGGCAACAAAATTTGTAAATGGGGTGTTACGTCAGTTCCAACGCCGCCATGATGACCTCATAATTAACCTGAAACCATCACAAAAGGTTGCTCATAGCCAATGGTTTTATGATCTTGTTAAGCAACAATGGCCAACCGATTCGGACGATATTTTTGCTGCGAATAATGAAAAGCCTCCTATGTTTATTCGCGTTAATAAGCGCCATCACGACAGAGATAGCTACCTAAATCTATTGTTAAAAGAAGGCATCGAAGCGCGGCCAAGCGCCTTTGTAGACGAAGGGATTCTATTAGATAAGCCCATAGATGTTGATGCGTTACCCGGTTTCAACAATGGCTGGGTAAGCGTGCAAGACGAAGCAGCTCAACTTGCGGCTCATGTATTAGGCGCCCAAAAAGGCGATAGAGTTTTAGATGCCTGTGCAGCACCAGGTGGTAAAACATGCCATATTTTAGAATTAGAAATTGGTTTAACGAATCTTACAGCGCTTGAGTTTGACGCTGATCGTGCAGAAAAAATTAACGAAAATTTATTTAGACTTCACTTACAGGCTGATACCGTTATTGGCGATGCAAGCAACCCCAAACTTTGGTGGGATGGCAAGCCGTTTGATCGCATTTTGATTGACGCACCCTGCACCGCTAGTGGCGTAATCCGTCGCCACCCAGAAAGCAAACATAAACGAACGCCTGACGATATAAAGGCTATAGCCAAGAAACAATTCCTGATTTTGCAAAACTTATGGCTCTGTTTAAAGCCAGGAGGCACGCTAGTTTATGCGACCTGCTCTATCTTTCAGCAGGAAAATGAAGAAATCATTAAACAGTTTATCTCCAAGACACCTGACGCTTTGCACGTGCCATTATCACTCGGTTGTGGAGAAGCTAGGGAGTTCGGTGTACAGTTATTTCCAAAGAAACATGGCCATGATGGTTTTTTCTATGCCAAAATAACCAAAAAAGACCCATAAACCAGTCTGAGACGCGACATGAAAATTTTAATTCTAGGCGCAGGACAAGTAGGCGGCACGCTAGCCGAACACTTATCTAACGAACAAAACGATATAACCCTTATCGATAGCAATACCGACCGATTAAGAGAATTACAGGATAAATTAGATATTGGGACTGTCGCCGGGCAGGCTTGTTACCCAGAAATTCTTCGCAAAGCTGGTGCAGAAGATACTGATCTATTAATTGCGGTCACAAATAGCGATGAGATCAATATGGTCGCTTGCCAGATTGCCTATTCCATGTTCAATATTCCCAAAATCATTTCACGTATTCGCTCACAGTCTTATATCAATCGCCCTGAATTGTTTAGCAAAGAAATTGTGCCAATTGATGTTTTGATTAGCCCTGAGCAATTAGTCACAAGCTATATTGAAAGTCTTTTGCAACACCCAGGCACCCTACAGGTACTCGATTTTGCAGACGGTAGAATCCGTTTGGTTGCTGTCAAAGCGGTTTTTGGTGGACCACTCGTGGGCCAAGAATTACAGCAGCTAAGAGAACATATGCCAAATGTTGATACCCGTGTGGCTGCAATTTTCAGACGCGATCATCCTATACAACCCACCGGCGAAACCGTGATCGAAGCTGGCGATGAAGTTTTCTTTATTGCGGCACATAACCATATTGTGCCAGTGATGAGCGAAATGCGCCGTTTAGACAACCCCTACAAGCGTATTATGATTGCCGGTGGTGGAAATATTGGTTTGCGCCTTGCCTCAGCGATTGAAGACAAATATCACGTCAAGCTCATCGAATACAGTTACGATCGTTGCAAGCAATTATCTGAATTGTTGACAAAGAGTATTGTTCTCCATGGAAGCGCCTCCGATAGCGAACTTCTTATTGCCGAGAGCATCGAAGATGTTGACGTGTTCTGTGCACTCACTAACGATGACGAAGCAAATATCATGGCGTCGCTATTAGCGAAACGGCTAGGCGCGCGTAAAGTTATTACCCTCATCACCAACCCTGCCTATGTCGACCTCGTCCAAGGCGGTGATATTGATATTGCCCTGTCGCCACAACAAATCACTATCGGCAGCTTACTAACCCACGTCCGTAAAGGTGATGTTGCCGCGGTTCACTCGTTGCGTCGCGGCGCCGCTGAAGCACTTGAGCTTATTGCTCATGGCGATGAAAAATCGTCAAAAGTTGTCGGTAAACGTATCGATAAAATTGATCTGCCAGCGGGTGTTACCATCGGGGCATTAATGCGCGACGACAAGGTGTTAATTGCTCATAGTGATGTTGTGATTGAGAGTGATGACCGAGTTATTGTATTTGTCACCAATAAAAAACATGTAAAAGAGGTAGAAAAACTGTTTGCTGTGGCATTCAGCTTCTTCTAAAAGGCCTTTAGTTAATGAATATTGCGGTTATCTGTAAAATTTTGGGTATCTTCCTAATGCTATTTAGCATTTCGATGGCGCTGCCCTTTTTGGTTTCGCTATATTATGCCGATGAGTCGCACCTCGGTTTTGCCAGAGCTTTTTTCATTACCCTCATTAGCGGCGCTATGTTATGGCTACCTGTCTATAAAGAAAAAGGGGATTTACGGGTTCGCGACGGGTTTATCGTCACCACTCTTTTTTGGCTAGTTCTTGGCATTTACGGAAGTATTCCCCTTCTTTTAGAAGATGATCTCGACATTTCTTTTGCCAATGCGCTGTTTGAATCAATTTCTGGCCTGACCACGACAGGCGCGACAGTCATTACCGGCCTTGATAATCTGCCGCCTTCGATTTTATTTTATCGACAACTACTACAGTGGCTTGGCGGCATCGGTATTATCGTGATTGCCCTGGCTGTATTACCGATGTTAGGTGTTGGTGGCATGCAGCTATACCGCGCTGAAACTCCTGGCCCCATGAAAGATTCAAAGTTAACGCCTCGTATCACGGGTACGGCTAAGGCTTTGTTTTTCATGTATTTAAGTTTAACAGTGGTATGTGCCTTAGGTTACTGGGCGGCTGGCATGACTCTTTTTGATGCCATCTGCCACAGTTTTTCGACCGTTGCGATTGGCGGATTCTCAACCCATGACGCCAGCATTGGATATTTCAATAATCCCTCAGTCATGCTGGTGTCGGTCATTTTTATGGTGTTGGCAGGGGTCAATTTTGCACTGCATTTTTATGCTTTCCGCGAACGCAGCGTTCAGCATTATCGCAGTGATCCAGAATTCCGTTTTTATATTATCTCCCTCTTTATAGGGGTAATTATTGTCTGTTCGCATCTGTATAACTCACAGGTATATGACTTATCAGATTCGTTACTACACGGGGTCTTCCAGCTGGTATCTATAGCCACAACAACAGGCTTTGCCTCTCAGGATTTTTCAGTATGGCCGAGCTTTATACCGGTATTGTTGTTATTTTTTGCACTTGTCGGCGGTTGTGCAGGTTCCACCGCCGGCGGTGTTAAATCGATTCGCGCCATGTTGATTATTCGCCAAGGCTATCGAGAGTTGCAGCAACTTGCTCACCCCAATGCTGTAATTCCATTAAAGATTGGTAATCGAATCGTTGAGGGTCGTATTATTAGTGCCGTATGGAGCTTTTTCGCCGTATATTTGTTCTCGTTTAGCCTGTTGCTTTTATTGGTTTTGGCGACCGACGTCGACTTTATCACAGCTTTTTCATCTGTGGCAGCGACCATTAGTAACCTCGGCCCGGGGCTTGGTGAAGTAGCAGCAAACTATAGTTCTATTCCTGACAGTACCAAGTACTTATTATGCTTTTCTATGCTACTCGGTCGACTAGAGGTGTTTACTTTATTGGTTTTGTTTACGCCTAATTTCTGGCGTCGCTAATCATTCGTTATTGATAAATATTTTGACCTGTTTCGCCCGTTTTACGGAAGCGGCGATATTCCCATTGGTATTGCGCCGGAGCAACATTAACGCAAGCTTCAACAGCTCTGTTCATCGCATCGACGGCCGTTTGTTCATCCTCACTGTAAATCGCCTGATCGATATCCAAGAAATGAATTTCAAACCCTTCACCATTGGGCAGGCGTCGCGCAACAGAAGGGATTACAGCAGCCCCAGTTTTATTTGCTAAGGCAGGTAAAAGAGTCATTGTTCTGGCTGGAATACCAAAAAAGTCCGCCATGATATAGCCCTCAGTATCGGGCACTTGATCGGGTAAAATTCCTGTGGCTCCGCCATTTTTTAATACTTTTCTGACTTTTGCTACACCGCGATGATTTGCCGGAGCAGTATCGCCACCTGCACGCTCGCGTGCATTGCGTATTAATTCATCTAAACCATCTAAGCCGCGAGGTTTGTACATCGCAGTCATCACCAATTTTGTCGCTAGGTAGATATTAAGTAATTCCCAGTTGCCTATATGGGGTGCGAGGATAATTACCCCTCGGCCCTCAGCTATCGCGTTATCAAGGAGATACTCGTTGTGGACTTTTTTTACCAAGCCGGTCACTGTTTCGCTTGGCCAAAGCCACATTGGTCCCATTTCTACCATCGTACACGCGGTTTGATAGATAGATTCTTTGGCGAGAGCCCGCTGCTCATCAGAAGGCATATTTGGAAAGCATGCCTGGATATTTCGTTGTGTAACGAAATAACTTTTATTAGGCACCATGGTCATAATCTTTGCCATTAATCTAGCAAATGTGTGCAACCTTGAGAGCTCAAATTTTGAACATAATTTGATAAATGAACATATTGCGACGTCTTTGATTTGCACTTTAGGCCCTCCCGTTAAAAACATTCTACTGCATCCGCCCAGTTTGGCCTATAAACTTCGCGCTTTTGCAATATCCCTGTATAATCACCGCTTTTGTATTTTTGCCGTTTAGGCTATTCGTGAGGCATAAAGTGAACAACCGAGTAATTGATGTAGATGTCAGTACGTTTCAAGGATTAATCCTTGCTCTTCAATCGTTTTGGGCAAGTAAGGGCTGCGTGGTTATGCAACCTCTTGATATGGAAGTTGGCGCAGGTACATTTCACCCCGCGACCTTCTTAAAAGCTATTGGTCCTGAAAACTGGAACGCGGCATACGTACAACCTTCGCGTAGACCTACCGACGGCCGCTACGGTGAAAACCCAAACCGTTTACAACACTATTATCAATTCCAGGTGGTCATGAAACCATCTCCAGATAACCTACAGGAGTTATTCTTAGAATCCATGCGCATGATGGGTGTTGATCCTGAAGTGCATGATATTCGTTTTGTGGAGGATAACTGGGAATCACCTACGTTGGGTGCCTGGGGTCTTGGCTGGGAAGTGTGGCTGAATGGTATGGAAGTCACTCAGTTTACTTATTTCCAACAGGCTGGAGGTTTAGAGTG
>JALRIU010000237.1 GCA_023255355.1 Pseudomonadales bacterium
TGTAAATGGCAAAGTGATTATTGGTAACGGTGGTGCTGAATACGGCGTGCGTGGTTATGTCACTGCCTATGACGCAGAAACCGGTGAGCAAGCGTGGCGTTTCTACACTGTACCTGCTAACCCTGCTGACGGTGAGCAGCCTGAATATCTGCAAGCGGCCGCTAAAACCTGGTCAGGTGAATGGTGGAAGCTTGGCGGTGGCGGTACCGTTTGGGATTCGATGACCTATGACCCTGAGTTAGACCTGCTTTATTTGGGTGTGGGCAATGGTTCACCTTGGAATCAACGTATTCGATCTCCTGAAGGTGGCGATAACTTGTACCTATCATCGATTGTGGCAATTCGCCCTAACACCGGTGAATACGTGTGGCACTATCAAGGTACCCCTGCTGAAACATGGGACTTTACCGCGACTCAGCACATTATGCTGGCCGATCTTGAAATCGACGGTAAGCAGCGCAAAGTTTTAATGCAAGCACCTAAGAACGGTTTTTTCTTTGTAATCGATCGTGAAACAGGTGAGTTCATTTCTGCTAAAAACTTTGTCTTTGTAACCTGGGCAAGCGGCTATGATGATAATGGTCGTCCGATCGAAAACCCTGCTGCACGTTACTACAACACCGAGGGTCCACAGTTTATTCTGCCCGGAGCTGGTGGTGCGCACAGTTGGCAGCCAATGGCAATGAACCCTGATGAAGGCCTAGTGTATATTCCGGCCAATATTGCTGGTTTCCCCTATGCTGATGAAAAAGATTGGCAGCCAATGGCAAAAGGCTTTAACACTGGTACCGATTTTTCTGCTGGCGCGATGCCTGCTATTCCTGAGGTGCGTAAAGCTGCGATGGAAGGTACTGCCGGTGCATTGATTGCTTGGGATCCAGTTAAGCAAGCAGCTCGCTGGCAAGTGGATTACCCAGCTGCGGCTAACGGTGGTCTGTTGGCAACCAAAGGTGGCTTGGTCTTCCAAGGTACCGCGGCAGGCGAGTTTGTCGCTTACGATGCAGCTAATGGTAACAAGTTGTGGAGCTTTGATGCGCAGAGCAGTATTTTGGCGGCGCCTGCTTCTTACGAACTTGATGGCGAACAGTATATAGCAGTATTGGTTGGTCGTGGTGGTATTTTCCAGATGGCTCCAGGATTGTTGTCATTGGATAGCCAACCTCGTGAAAACATTAGCCGCATGATGGTATTTAAACTAAACGCTGATAAGACGTTGCCTGCCAAGGTAGCTCAGGTATTGGGTGAACTGAATCCTCCTCCAAAAGAGGGTACTGCGGAGACGATTGCTCAAGGTAATTACTTCTACGGTCGTTTGTGTGGTACTTGTCACGGTGATGCTGCGATTAGTGGTGGTACGATTCCTGATCTTCGTCACTCGGCAATGATTACAACGGCTGATGCATGGAAGGCTATCGTTGCAGATGGCGCGTTGAAAGACCGTGGTATGGTCGGTTGGTCAGATGTGATGAGCCTTGAAGAAATTGAAAGTATTCGTCATTACGTGATTAATCGCGCCCATGAAGATGCAGCGCTTGAAATGGCTGGCCAGTAAAGTCTACCGTTTTGGTCGATTAGCGATATAATATCGCTTTTATTAAGCTCTCTAGGGGTAGCTATGCTACCCCTCATTATTTGAAGGTAATCCCGTGATTGATTTAGACAAGATTAAAGCGATTGATATCCACACCCACGCCGAAGTATCGTGCTGTGATCCAGAAGATCCTATCATGGGTAAGTTTCTTGATGCGGCGTCGGCTTATTTTAAGACCGATCGCAAGCGTCCCACTATGCCTGAAACGATCGCCTATTATCGCGAGCAAGGCATTGCCTTGGTTATGTTTACCGTTGACACCGAAGCTGAAATTGGTAACAAGCGTATTCGCAATGAAGAGATCGCCGAAATGGCAAAAGCGAATGACGATATCATGATGGCGTTTGCCTCGATCGATCCTCACAAGGGTAAATTGGGTGCGATAGAAGCGCGTCGCATGATCGAAGAATATGGCGTCAAAGGTTTCAAATTCCACCCGCCAATGCAGGGTTTCCACCCCGCTGATCGCATGGCGTATCCATTGTATGAAGTCATTGCTGAGTATAACTTGCCAGCTATTTTCCATACTGGTCACTCGGGCATGGGCACAGGTATGCCAGGCGGTGGTGGTGTTAAGCTGAAATACGGTCAGCCGATGCTGGTTGATGATGTGGCGGCTGACTTCCCTGAAATGAATGTGATATTGGCTCACCCAAGCTGGCCTTGGACCGATGAAAGTTTGTCGATGGCATTGCATAAAGCCAACGTTTATATCGACTTGTCGGGTTGGTCACCTAAGTACTTCCCTAAACAAGTTATTCAATACGCTAATACCCAGTTAAAGCACAAGATGTTATTTGGTTCTGACTTCCCTTTGATTACGCCAGATAAGTGGATTGCAGCAGCCCAAGAGGTTGGCTTTAGAGAAGAGGTCATGCCACTCATCTTGAAAGAAAACGCAGCTAAGTTGCTCAAACTTAAATAATATCTAGGTCGGCTTTCGCCGGCCTTTTTTTTACCTAAGGATAATAAAAATGGCAATTACTTACTACCACGCAGAACCCGTTGCTAACTCATTAAAATCGATGATTCCCCTCTTTGAAAAGGGCATCGAATTTACTAGCCGATATGTTGATCTTCATAAGTTTGAACAACATGAAGATTGGTTTAAGGCGATTAACCCCGAAGGACAGGTTCCTGTATTGGATCACGATGGGATCATTATTACCCATACAACGGTGATTAATGAGTATTTAGAAGATGTCTTCCCGGATGTACCACTGCGCCCTCGCGATGCAGAAGGCGCGGCAAGAATGCGCTATTGGAATAAATTTATCGACGAGCATGTCATGAATTTTGTGTCTTTGCATGGTTGGCATCGCATGGTGACCGTGATTGCTCGCGGTATAGAAAACGGGGAGTTTGAAAAACTCATGGCCCGAATTCCGCTGCCGGATCAACGCAAGAAATGGCAAGACGCCCGTTCGGGTTATGAGCAAAAAGATCTAGATCATGCCACCAATAAAGTGCAGCAAGCGGTTGATAAAGTGAACGCTCAATTAGAAAAAACAGAATGGCTGGCGGGTAATGAATACACCTTGGCAGACATCAATTTTTACAGTCATTGCGGCATGATGATCGAACGCATGTTCCCAGAAATGGATGTGGCTAATCGGGCACCAGCCCTTGTGGCATGGCGTGATCGTATGACGGCAAGACCCGGTGTGAAAAAAGCATTAGAAATGCCAGACCACACAAACCCTGCTTTGCGAACCTTTACTGGTCACGTACGTTAAGAGGTTGTCATGATTGATTTTAAAGACAGAGTAGCCTTTGTTACCGGTGGTGCAAATGGTATCGGCATTGGATTGGTGCGCGCTTTACTTGCAGAAGGTTGCAAAGTGGCTATTGCTGATATTCGGCAAGATGCCATCGATAAAGCACTTACTGAGGTCAATAACCCCAATGCAATGGGCGTGCAGTTGGATGTGTCGAGTCGCGAGCAAATGGCAGCAGCTGCCGAAAAAGTTGAAGCACAGTTTGGGGTGGTAACCTTATTGTTTAACAACGCTGGTGTGAATTTGTTCCAGTCGATCGAGGAATCAAGTTATTCGGATTGGGATTGGTTGATGGGTGTTAACCTCAACGGCCCCATAAACGGCGTGATGACTTTTGTGCCACGCATGATTGAGCACGGCAAAGGTGGTTATGTTGTTAATACAGCATCGATGGCGAGTATTCTTGCAGCGGGTCAACCTGGTATCTATAACACCACAAAATTTGCTATACGCGGCATGTCGACCTCGCTGCGTGGCAGCCTCGCCAAGCACAACATTGGCGTCTCTGTAGTGTGCCCAGGTCTCGTGAAATCGTATATCTATGCCAGTGATGATATACGTCCACAGGAACTGATGGTCGATGCAAAACCCGTTGATAAAGAAGGTATCGAGCGATTGGCGGGGGTGCATGATTACGGCATGGAGCCAGATGTCATCGCCGCACGCGTCATCGATGGCATGAAAGAGGATCGCCATCATATATTCCCCCATCCTGAGTTTAAGGATGAGTTACGTGAAGTGTTCGATGAAATGTTGGATGACTTTAGAGATTATGAGCAAGATCCAGGGTATGAACAGCGTTTGGGGTTTGAAAAATTCCGTAGGGATTCTTATCGCGAACAGCGTAAAGGTCTGAAAAAATAACCTGTCTTAAGATATTTCGCGCAACAACGTTGCGCTCCTACCAGTGGTGTTTTTGTTTCGGTAGGAGCTAATTTATTGAGCGAAAATGTTAATCTTCATCTTTAGGTGGTATCAAGCTTGCCAATAATTCCATATTCATGGTCTTAGGCATGGCTTCCATGATGGCATCAAAACGCGCCTGAATAGGTACGCGCCATTCTCCATGAGTAATAACATAGAGTTTGTTATTCTCAATAGCGTCCAAAATCATTTCGCCCACTTCAGTAGCTTCCATCCAAAGGTCTGAAACTTCACGGCGTGCCAAATTAGACGCTGCTTTTTCAAACGACTCACTCGCTTTAAAACGCTCTGGGCGGTTCAAATGTGCTTGGTGAATATTTGATTTGATTGGGCCGGGGCACAATACACTGACACCGATATTATCTTCAGCTAGACCATTACGCCATGCTTCAGACATCGATACC
>JALRIU010000078.1 GCA_023255355.1 Pseudomonadales bacterium
TACTGGACATTGGATGCAAATTCAAACTTCATCCCATCATCTGGTAACACATACAACTATGCGCCAATCAACCACTTCATGCGTCCTAGCGAAAAGTGGACCTTTGGTACATTTATGGAGTACAACGTCAGCGACAGCCTAACGCTATATGCTGAAACAATGTTGATGGATTACAACACCAAAGCTCAGATCGCAGAATCAGGTACATTCTTCGCTGAAGAATACCACTTGCCATATGATTCGGTATTGTTGAACGATTCTCAACGTGCTGCATTGACCAACACTTGGGGTCTTGGCCCCGGCGACGAATTCGCTGTTTACATCGGTAAACGTAACGTTGAAGGTGGTCCACGTGCTTCAGTTATGGGTAACAACAGCTACCGCATCGTATTGGGTGCTGAAGGCACTTTAGCTGGTGGTTGGGACTATGACTTGAGCTACCAAAAATACCGTGTTAAATCATCTGTAACTTACATCAATGACTTCTTTGGCCCACGTATTGGCGAAGCATTGGATGCAGGTACTTACAGTGTATTCACATACCAAGGCATTACTTCTGAGCAAGCTTCAGGTTTGACAGGTACTGCAATGTTGAGCGCAGCGATCGATCAAGAGATCTTTGCAGCGACTATGACTGGTGACACCGGCATAAGTATTGGTTTGACCGACAAAACCATTAGCGTTGCGATGGGTATGGAACGTCGTGAGCTTTACTACGATCGCGACTCAGACACCGTATTTGAAGAAGGTATGTTGTTAGGTCAAGGGGGTCCAACCGCATCAATCGAAGGTGGTTATAACGTAACTGATATCTTCGTTGAAGCTGCGATTCCATTGACTGACACAATCACCACTGAATTGGGTTATCGCTACTCTGATTACTCAACATCAGGCGGCACTGATACTTACAAAGCAATGCTTTCTTGGGCTCCAAACGATATGTTCCGTGTACGTACTGGTTACAACCGTGCCATTCGTTCACCTTCTATCGCTACTATGTTCGCTCCACAAAGCCAAGGCTTGTGGAGTGGTTCTGACCCATGTGCTGGCGCAACTCCTGACTACACACAAGAGCAATGTGCTCGTACCGGTGTAAGTGCAGCTGACTACGGCAACGTCGTCGCTAGCCCAGCTAGCCAATACAATGGTTTGTTCGGTGGTTCATTAGACATCGAGCCAGAAGTTGCTGACACAGTAACCTTCGGTGTAGTTGTTGACCCAATTGAAAACCTCACGTTCTCAGTTGACTACTGGCAAGTAGATTTGGAAGGCGCTATCGGTTCAGTTGCTCCAGCTATTGCTCTTGAGCAGTGTGCTCTGAACAACAACCAAACCTTCTGTAACCTTATCAACCGTGGTAACGCTGGTACATTGTGGTTAGGTACTTCAGGTTATGTGTCTGGTACAAGCACCAACTTAGGTGAGCGTAACTGGCGCGGTGTTGACCTTGCAGCGACTTACACCATGGACCTAGGCCCAGGTACTTTGAATCTAAAACTCTTGGCAGCAAAAGAGCTTAAAACTGAAGCTTTGATCCTACCAGGCGTTGAAGAAACTCGTTACGACTGTGCTGGTATCGCAGACGATGATAACTGTGCTTATGCCAATATCGATTGGAAACACACGTTGACTGCTACCTACATGCTAGAAGACTGGTCAATCGTGGGTCGCTGGCGCTACCTTGGCGAAGTTGATTACCAAGGTGACAACGACGTATTGGCTGCTAAAGAGCTTGATGCAATGAGCTACCTTGATTTGACAGTTTCATATCAAATGAGCGAGAACATGCAAGTGAGCTTGGGTTCACGTAACTTGTTGGATGAAGAGCCACCAATGGTTGGCGGCGGTTTGAATCCTTCAAACGCGAACACCTACAGCGCTTATGACGTACTAGGTCGTTACGTATTCGCTGACGTTTCTTTGAGCTTCTAAGAAATAGCGATATGTATTAAAACAGCGGGCAATGCCCGCTGTTTTTTTTTGCGTTGAATTTAACATCCAATCCGTGCTGAAATAGGCCATGCAAAATCTTCAACAAATCTACCAGCATGCCATAGACAATGGCGACCTTGATACTGCAGAACAAGCATTGCGAGCCACGCTTGCCAAGGTACCCCATGACAATCATATGCGCTTAAATTTGGCTAATTTTTTAGTGCAATACCGCAGTGGTTTAGGCGCAGCGGAACTCTTCACAGAAAACGATCCAGATAACCTTTTTAATCGCGCTTATTATTTATCCAAGGCTCACCGAAGTGACGAAGCTATTGCCCAATACCAACGTGCCATTGACGCAGGCTTAAGCGACGCCCATGAAGCTTATTGTAATATTGGTTCGTTGTATCGCGATCAACATAATCAGGACGACCAAGCCGAGCAAGCATTTGTCAAAGCGCTTCAATTATCACCAGGGTATTCTGCAGCCATTATCAATTTAGCCAATCTCTATGAAGACAGAGGATTTAAAGATAAAGCCGAAAATTTGTTATCTCAGATAAGCGAGCGCGACCCATACTATCCTCAAGCCCTGTGTCGTTTAGCTGGACTTGGCGTAAACGAGGCCATTAATCGCGCACTTCATCAACAATTACGACAACAGTCACTAGATCCTGAAACCCGTTGTGACATGCTCTATGCCATTGGCCATCAATGGGACAAGCTAGGTGAATATGACCATGCAAAACGGGCATTTGATGCAGCTAATCAACTCAATCAACAGCTCATTCCAAGTTTTGATAACACTGCGTGGCAAGCTCGTTTGGATGAGACGTTAGCAGGCGTAAATACCAAAGACTTATCGCCAGTAAGTGATGAAACCGTGTTTTTTATTTGCGGTATGTTCCGGTCTGGATCAACCCTATTAGAACAAATGCTAGCCGCCCACCCCGATATAGCCGCCGGTGGCGAACTTACATTTTTCCCTCAGCTTGCTGCCAAACGATTTGAAGATACTGTCTCTGAATTAACCAAGTATCGCGCTCAACTGCAAAGTGCAAGGCAAAGTAAACGCCTTGTCAGTGATAAACGGAATGACAATATTTGGCATATCGATTTGATTAAAGCGCTCTTCCCCAACGCTAAAATTTTTATTACAGATCGCAATAGCGATGATTGTGCGCTGTCTATATATCAACAGCGGCTTGGGCCCTCGATGAATTACGCCTGTGATATGACACATATCAAACAGTATGAATCACACTGCGAAGCACTGCGTGAACATTGGCTACAAAAATATCCTGGTGATGTGCTAATCATTAGTTATGAAGACATAATCAGCGAACCACAAAAGACAATCAGCACAGCATTGAACCATTTAGGCAGGTCATGGAATGATGCCTGTTTGGGTTTTCAAAAGCTTCGTAATACGGTTAAAACTGCCAGTGTGTGGCAAGTAAGACAACCGCTAAATGACCGTTCTATTGGCAGAGCCAAAAATTATTTGAAAGGATAAATTTCGCCGGCTAAAGCTGGCTACTTAACAAAACCATTGTTAATTTGGCATCACATCGCAGGGCGCAGTTATTCTTTGTTCGGCACTATAAAACTTTCGTGTGCCATGCCACATATACGAAGGAAATAGTAATGACATGCCTCTTTCCGGGCAAAGGGCCAAGCCTGTTTCCTCTCGATCGCCTAAATTGAGTGATGTTTCACCTATCGTAACCCAGCCTTTTTGTTCTGGATCATTAGGATTACAAAGACTCGGTACTGACACATAACAAGGCCCAGATAACCACCCTTCTGGATGCATGTGGTTAGTATGAAAACCTTCACCACTCAAACACACGGACCACGCACCCGAGAACCTGAATTGCTGTGTGAGCCTGCGATAAAACGGATGTTCAATATCGCCTTTAGGCAAGCCTTGAAGAAAGCGGTGCACACGTAACTGCAACGCTTGTTTATAATCTTGAATAACGGGATATTGCTGAGCGAATAGATTGCCCATGGTTTGAGTACCGCCATCAACGCTTTGGTCTAGTGGCTGGCGAGAGGCTCTATGGAGTCTTTTTAAGCTTTGCTCCAATTGACTGAAAAAATCTTCTGCATCGTCATAGTTAGCTAATATGGGTAGGGGTGAGTAATCGACTAAATTGTCAAAGTCATACAGCCATTGATAGCGTTCGTCTCCCAATAGGCGCCAACATAATCCCTTATAAGCCCAGATTTCTTGATTGTTTGGGAGCATTCGCCCTATGCTTTCGAGCAGTACTAAGGGTTCTTGATAGTTACCTTGTTTAATTAATACACTCGCCAGATCTAGCTGCCAACGCGCATTCTGTGGGCCGGAATTAGCCGAAAGGCGTAATAATTGTTCTGCAGTATCAAGCTGATTAGTGCGACTTGCTATGGCACCTGCAGCATGTAAATACTGCGGTAGATCTCCTTCGGTTTTTCGACCCTCGTCAATCAGTTGCAGAGCTTCATCGAATCGTTTGGCATTAACTAGCGCCGTCACTTCACTCATTCTCGCTTTTGTATCGTACTGTTTGGATTCGCGTAAACGACGATAGCTGTTTAAAAAGTCCTTATCTCTGCCCTCTTCCCAATAAAGCTGATTTAAAGCTTGGTGGGCTTCCATATTAAGCGGCTGTTGTTGTAAGACTTCTTTTAACAGCGTTTCTGTATCGCTTAACTGGTCTTCGTCATAGTGTAAACAGGCCAATAGATACGGATACTCAGGATGGTTTTGCAACACCTCACGATTACGGGTAAGTTCGTCCAATGCCTGCTTAGAAAACCCTAAGCTGCGTAATAGTCGTCCGCGGCGCAACAGCAGCTCGGCGTTTGAGGGCACAGCCTTGCTAAGGGCATCAATTATATTCAAAGCTGCTTCGTGCTCGCCCTTTTTATCTAAAATATCTGCGCGTATCAATTGGCATGTGGGTTCATTGAATGGGGAAATGACAGTGAGCGCATCATCGTAACGTTGCAGCTTCATTGCCAGCATAAGCGCGTAATTTTTAGCGGCATCAGTATGTTTTGGATTCGCTGTGAGCGCTTGTTGATAGTATTTTTCGGCAAGAGCGAAGGCATTTTGTTGGTAATGCAAATTTGCATAGTTACCAAGCGCGATGGCATGGCTAGGTTGCAACGATAAACATTGTTCGAAGGCCTGAGCTGCCTGTTCGAAATGACCACCTGTTTTTAGTGCCATTGCCAATATATGAAAAAGCTCAGGATGCTTAGGTGATAAGCGAATAGCCTGCTGCATATGTGCAACAGCTGTTTGCCAATCTCCTGCCTGCAGGGCACTGATTGCTTTATTTGCCGTGTGTTGAAGGTCCATTGACATAATTTACCGCGTTAATGTCTTTCGAGAAAGCTCAGTTATAGCCATCTAACACGTCACAAACTTGCTGATAATAGTTATCGGCTTCAAAAGCCAACTGGTGCATAGCTCCAGGAATCATGGAAACCTCGAGCTGCTTAAACCGCTGTTTAAATTGAGGCAAGTTATAGCGCCAATCAACCACTTCATCGGCGTCACCCTGGATAACTATGAGTGGATTTTCGCTTCCTGAATATTCATAAAATTGAGCCTCGGCGGCGACCATGGCGGTTATCCATTGCAAGGATAACGTTTGGCTTTGCAGTGGGTCAGCATCTTTCAAAAATGTCACAAACCCTTGATCGTGGCTAGAGGCTGAAAAATTGCGTGGAATATCCTCTAAAAATAAACGCAACACTCGATTCAGTCTGGTTACCCACCACCAACCGCTGCAACGTAATAGTGGCCCCAATGTAATGACTTGTTGAAAACGACTTTTAGGCTGACGTAGCTGGTGATGAATTAATACACCTCCACCGGTACTCTGGCCTATAGCATTCAGTTGACACTGATGGACATCGACAAACATTGCGCTTACTGCGTCCAAGATATCGAGATAGATTTGAAAACTTTTTACCGCGGCGGGATGGCCTTCGCTTAGGCCATGTCCGACGGTATCAAACAAACAAACCCGTTGGTTGCGTGATAGATAGTAACGTATCAACTTGCTATAGATGCCTGCATGCTCGTATAGCCCATGGACGATCAAAACTGTTTTTTCAGGATTTGGAGGAGACCATGACTGGCAAACAATACGTTGGCTATTGATAGTAATTTGGCCGATACGATGAATTATCGAGTCGGCCTCAGGAAGATGATAAAAAAAACGGTAATCCGCAAAGTTGGCTACTTGCTCAGCAGCCACCTCTGTATATTTGGGAAGGCCCGAAGCGAGACGATGTAATTCATCTCGAGTTAGTGCCATTATTTACAGTTCACCCTTCATATATTTGGTAGCCATTGCATCTAACGACAAGGGTTTGATTCTATCTGCGTTGCCAGCAGTACCAAACGCTTCATAGCGGGCTATACAAATATCACGCATGGCCTCGATGGTTTTACCGAGGTATTTACGCGGGTCAAACTCTGCAGGGTTTTTCGCCATGAATTGTCGAATAATACCGGTAGAAGCAAGGCGTAAGTCAGTATCAATATTGACTTTGCGAACGCCGTGCTTAATACCTTCACAGATTTGCTCAACTGGCACACCATAGGTTTCGGGAATATCACCACCATACTGATTGATAATCGCCAACCAATCTTGCGGCACCGAGCTTGATCCGTGCATGACTAAGTGGGTATTTGGAATTTTTGCGTGAATCTCACGGATGCGATCAATCGCTAAAATATCTCCAGTAGGCGGACGCGTAAATTTATACGCTCCATGCGAAGTGCCACAAGCAATCGCAAGTGCGTCAACGCCGGTTTTGGCCACAAAGTCTGCCGCCTCATCTGGATCCGTCAACATTTGATCGTGACTTAATTTACCCACGGCACCTACTCCGTCTTCTTCGCCGGCCTCACCCGTTTCAAGAGAGCCTAGGCAACCCAATTCACCTTCAACTGATACACCACAGGCGTGCGCCATATCAACGGTTAATTTAGTCACATCGACATTGTATTCATAACTTGAGGGAGTTTTACCATCGTCGAGTAGCGAGCCATCCATCATGACCGATGAAAACCCTAATTGAATTGATCGCTGATTGACCGCAGGGCTAGTGCCATGGTCTTGATGCATACATACCGGAATATCAGGAAACTCTTCAATCGCGGCTAAAATCATATGCCGTAGAAAGGGGGCGCCTGCATATTTACGCGCACCTGCCGATGCCTGCATGATAACCGGGCTATTTGTGGCCTTTGCGGCCTCCATGATAGCGCGGGTTTGCTCGAGGTTATTCACATTAAATGCAGGAATACCGTATCCGTGTTCAGCCGCATGATCGAGCAGCTGTCTGAGTGTGACTAATGCCATACTTGCCTCTTTTTTTATGGACCTGTTGGTCAGTTGTTAAAGGCACTGTGCAGGTGCCTATCTTTTAAATCGCTTAGTACTCCATCGATTGAGTTAAGACTTGGGTTATGCCTTTGCTCGTTCTTCTAATATTGCCACCGCTGGTAATACCTTACCCTCAACATACTCAAGGAAGGCACCGCCACCTGTAGAAATATATGACACTTTGTCCGCGATATTAAATTTATCAATCGCTGCAAGCGTGTCGCCACCACCAGCTAATGAGAACGCGGCTGACTCGGCAATGGCCTCACTGATAAATTGGGTGCCATGGCTAAATTGATCAAATTCAAATACGCCGACGGGGCCATTCCAAAGAATGGTTTTTGCATTGTGAATGATTTCTGCAATATCGTTAGCTGTGCCAGGGCCGATATCAAAAATCATATCATCGTCTTTAACATCTTCAGCATATTTATAAATTGCAGGCTCGTGCTCATCAAATTTTTTACCCACCACAACATCCGAAGGAATTGGGATCTGGGTCTTTTTCATGAGCGCTTTGGCTTTTGGAATCAAATCGGGTTCATACAGCGATTTGCCAACTGGCAGACCTTTGGCCGCCATAAATGTATTGGCGATGCCACCACCGACAATAAGCTGGTCACAGACATCAGAAAGCTTCTCTAGCACCTCAAGCTTGGTGGATACCTTGGAACCACCGACAATAGCCACTACAGGGCTTTCAGGATTAGCTAAGGCCTTTTCAAGCGCATCAAGTTCTTTTGACAACAAAGGACCAGCGCAGGCAGTGGTTGCGTATTTTGCCACACCATGGGTAGACGCTTGCGCTCTATGAGCTGTGCCAAATGCGTCCATAACAAACACATCGCAAAGTGCTGCGTAAGCTTTTGCAAGATCATCCGCATCTTTTTTCTCACCAACATTGAAACGGACGTTTTCAAGGAGAACCACTTCGCCTTTCTCAACATCGAGGCCTTTCTGCCAATTTTTTTCGACTCTTACAGACAGCTTGAGAAGCTTGCTCATATGGCTAGCTACAGGGACCAGAGAAAATTCTGCGGCGTATTCACCTTCGGTAGGACGACCGAGGTGAGACATGACGACGACCTGACTTGCACCCGCATCGAGCGCTTGCTTAATCGTGGGCAACGCCGCACGAATACGAGCGTCACTGGAAACCTCACCATCTTTGATAGGGACATTCAGATCTTCACGAATTAAAACTCTTTTACCTTGCAAGGTGATATCAGACATTTTTAAAACAGCCATATATTTTCCTCAACTAAGCTGTAGCCAATGGGTTGCCGTTTGGATCATCCTATTGGCATAACCCCATTCGTTATCAAACCAAATGATAACTTTGATAAGTTTTCCGTCTGCTACACGGGTCTGACTTGCGTCGACCACGGCAGAATGCGGGTTGTGAATAAAGTCACAAGATGCCAGTGGTTCTTCAGTATAGCCCAAGACTCCGCAAAAGTTTGCAGTTGCCTTGGCAAGAATTGCATTCACCTCTTTGGCAGAGGTCGATTTAACAACATTCAAAGCACAATCTAGCAGTGATACATTGGTAGTAGGAACACGTATCGCTTGGGCTTCAAACTTGTTAGCAAAGCGTGGCACGATACGTTCGATGCCTTTAGCCAGCTCGGTATCAATTGGAATAATTGACTGGCTTGCAGAGCGAGTTTTTCTCAAGTCTGTGTGATGGTAGGCATCAATAACTGGCTGATCATTCATGGCCGAGTGAACCGTGGTAATACACCCCCGCTCAATCACTAGTTCACGATCTAGTGCTTCGATAACTGGCAATAACGCATTAGTCGTGCACGAAGCATTTGAAACAATTTCACATTGCGCAGTCAGCTCTGTGTGGTTAACACCATAGACAATCGTGGCATCCACATCGGCCTCGGCCGGCTGTGAAAACAATACCCTTTTAGCTCCCACGGCAAGATGTTGCTCAGCCGTCGCTCTGTCACTAAAGCGGCCAGTACATTCCAGGACAAGATCAATATCTAGCGCTGCCCAAGGCAGTTGTTCAATGTATTTCTCATTGCATAACTTGATTGGGGTGCCGTTTATTATCAAAGCATCGCCCTCAAGCGCCACATTACCAGGGAAGGGGCCGTGGGTTGAATCGTATTTCGTTAAATAGGCAATGGTATTAGGATCGGCAATTTCATTGATTGCCACGACATGGAATGGGCTACGCTCACCTAATTCGGTGAGCGCACGAAGAATACAGCGGCCAATACGGCCATAGCCGTTAATGGCAACACGTTTTTTCACTAATCGAGTAACTCTGCAGCAACAGCACAAATATTTTCAACAGTAAAACCAAACTCTTTAAATAGCTCGCCTGCGGGTGCTGATTCGCCGAAGGTCGACATACCGATAATACGACCATCAAGACCGACATATTTGTACCAGAAGTCTTCATGACACGCCTCGATAGCAATACGATTTGTGACGTCTAAGGGTAATACTGATTGCTTGTAATCTGCATCTTGAGCGTCAAATGCTTCGGTACATGGCATAGAAACCACACGGACAGCCTTGCCTTGAGAGGTAAGCTCTGCCGCAGCGTCCATCGCTAAGCCAACTTCTGAGCCCGTTGCAATTAAAATGAGATCAGCGGTGCCCGCACAATCTTTTAACACGTAACCGCCACGTTCAACGTTAGCAACTTGCTCAGGAGAACGTTGTTGATGCGCTAAATTTTGACGTGAAAAAATCAACGCGCTAGGACCATCGGTTCGCTCAATCGCTGACTTCCAAGCTGCTGCAGATTCAACCGTATCGCATGGACGCCAAGTACGCATATTGGGTGTACAACGAAGCGATGATATCTGCTCGACTGGTTGATGCGTTGGACCA